>CAMNQO010000020.1 GCA_946549475.1 uncultured Bacteroidales bacterium | reverse complement strand
GACCTTCCCGGCGAGCGTCAACAAGAGTTTCTCCCGCGACTGGTATGTCAAGTCCACGGCCGACGGCTCGGGCGACGGCACTTCCTGGGACAAGGCCTGGAACTATGCCCAGATGAAAGCCTATGTGGAAGACGCGACGAAGTATGAGGACGGCCTTTCCGCCGATGCGCCCGTCAACATCCATATCGCGGCCGGCACTTATGCACCGACGGTCCAATTGGCCATGAAGCCCAAATTTTCGGACAGCGGCCGGACGACTTACCGCAAACTCAAACTGATCGGAGGCTATCCGGCCGATCCGACGGCCGGTTCTGTATCGGATCCGGCCAACAACGAGACCATCTTATCCGGGAGAAACCTGCTGCAAAGTTCCTCCGACTCCTATCATGTCCTTTCCATCCAGTCCGTCGGAATCTATGATGTCTTCGGTCTGGTCTTTGAAGACTGTAGTTCCTTAGCGACCGGTCATACGGCGGTCTATGTCGGAAGCGAAACCTCCGGAGGTGTCTATCACCTGCAAATGGCTTCCTGTCTGTTCCGCAACAACTCCAATACCGCCGTCGGCGGAGCGCTGGCCGTCAATTCCAAAGGCTCCGTTCTGTCGGAATGCAGCCAGACGATCAAGGATTGCACCTTCTCCGGCAATTCTGCTGGTGCCGGAGCCGGCATCAATATTGATGGTATCGGCAATTCCGTGTCCATATCGGGATGTACCTTCACCAATAATTCCACGGTCGCTTATTCCGCGAGCCAGAACAGCGGTGCCGCCGTTAAAGTCGGCCGGGGAAGCGTCACGCTGGAAGACTGCCGCTTCGAGGGCAATCATATCGGCGACGGTGTGAGCGGAAACGGGGCCGCCTTGTGGCTCTCTGACGAGGGAACCACCTTGTCCGATGATGTCATCCGTGTGAAAAATTGCTCGTTCAGCGACAATTACACCAACTCTACGGTCAGCAAAGGCGGAGCCGTCTTCGTCCAGCGCTACAAGCGCGTCATTTTCGAGGGGTGTACCTTCAGCGGCAATGCGTGTCGCAGCGAAGCGGCCAATTCCTTCGCAGGTGCGGCGATGATAGGCGTGTACAACAGTACAGGGCAGAGTTTTTCTGCCGGCGACATTGACTGTCAGTTCAAGGACTGCACCTTTGACGGCAATGATGTAGCCGCCGGTGAAAGTCTCAAAAATAACGGCGGAGCAGGCGTTTATCTCAATCAGAACGGAACGGCTACGGTAAGTCTGACGCTCGACGGTTGTGAGATTAAAAATCACGACCTGCCCCAAGGACGCGGTGCGGCGGTCTATGCCAAGACCGGTACCCTGAGCCTGAAGGACTGCCTTATCCATGACGATTCGGTCGGTTCTGCCGGAGCGGGCCTGTTCATTCAGGGTGCGGCCTGTACGCTGACCGGTACGGATATCACGGCCAATGCGGCAGGGGGCGGCGGAGCCGGCATTTATGTAGAGAGCGGCACCCTGTCAGTGATCGGTGGAAGCATTTCCGACAACAGCGCCAACGCTGGTGCGGCGGCCGTCCGAGTGAGCGCGACGGGCCTTACCGGGGAAGACCAGCTTTCGTTCTCCGGCGTGGCTTTCGCCCGCAACAGCAGCAGCGGCTTCGGCTGTATCGCCATTTATAAAAATACGGACGCATCCTTTACCGATTGTACGTTTACGGACAATCACACGACCAACCGGGGCGGAGCCTGCTATTTCGGCGGAGAAGACGGTGCGGCCAACAGCATCGCTTTCAGCGGCTGTACCTTCAGCGGCAATTACTGCACTTACGGCGGAGGTGCCATCCATGTGGGCAATGCCGGCAACAAGGCTTATGATGTCAAGGGCGGAAATACGACGGCCACCCTCGCCGCCACCGGTTATTACGACTCCTGCAATACGGCCCTCAGCATCAGCAATTGTTCCTTTACAGGCAATTATTCTACGATTGAGGGGAGCGGTGCGGTCCATTGCCAGACTTCCGGAGCCGTCACCATCAGCGGCAGTCTCTTCGACGGCAATTACACCGGCAGCAATGACAAGTTCAACAGCGGGGGCGCCCTCCATCTGGCTTACGGACAGGTCAGTACGGCGGCCGGGACCGAAGAGGAGCCGAGTGTGTCGGACGGTGTCGTGCAGAGCCCGAAGAAAGGCGATTTCACCATCTCGGACTGCACCTTCCGGGACAACCATACCCTGCGGAACGGAGGCAAATACAACCTGGACTGCGGCGGGGCCATATCGGTAGCCAACGGCACCAAACTTTCTTCTTCCGTCACGGCGGCCAATCCCTGTCTGGTGAAGATCAACCATTGCAATTTTATCCACAACAGCGCGACGCAGGGCGGAGCGCTGGCCTTGTGGGATGCCGCAGCCGATGTCTATGTCAGCAACAGCCTCTTCTACCGCAACTATATCACCCGGGCCGGCGGCAGCATCGTTTCGCATTTCTGGGGCGGACTGCACCTGAACAACACCACGATGACCGAGTCCTGGGGCGATTGGAATGTCGCCTATATCAACTATCAGCAGGGCTGTCTGACCATCGCCAATTCCTCCCTCATCGGAGTTCCCAAGAGTGGCGAAAATACCGTGGGCGGTACAGGCGAGGGATTGATTCGTTTCGACGGAACCTCCGAATCCAGCCAGCAGCGCACGCACATCATCAACAGCATCATCTGCTGTACCCGGACCGACCGCAACGCCTTCTGCGCCTGGTTCGATAAGACACCGACTCCCTATGTCGTGACCCTCTCCGATACGCACAACGCCGCCGGTACGGAAACAACGGCAGCCCGGGGATTCCACCAGGCCGTCACCTCCGGTCCGGTGAGCGATATGACCCTTACGCTCTCTCCGGCGCGTCCATCCTCTCAGACGGCTTATTTTGCAACCACGGACTATTTCGGCAACCTGGCCTGGACCTGCAATGCGGCCAACCCGACCTGGGAAAACTCGTACTGGTCCTGGAACGGCAGTCTCTTGCAAAACGGGGCGTACAAGACAGATTTACAATATGTCAACGGGGATTTGGACAATACCGATCCGGACTTCTATGACTGGCTGGTCAGCATCGACGATGCCTCGGCGGACTATAAGAGCGGCAAGGACCAGCGCGGTCACGCCCGTTCTGCGAAATCCTGGGAAGGTGCTTATAACAATTGAATTTTAATCTATATATCTCATGTCAGTATTTCCGTCGGATATTGAAGGGTATGTATCCCCGCAATGCAAAGAGACGGTTCCCGCCGTCCGTCATCCGCTCTGTGTGTCCGGCTATACGGAGCCGTACAACGAAGAAGTGTTTCCCTGGTAGAAAGGAATAATGTGCTTATGAAAAAATTGAAATCCTTATTGTGGTTCCTGTCCGTTCTGGCCGGTGCATCCTTCTCCTTGTCCGCGCAAGGGGCGGAGCCCGTGAAGATCACGGGAAAAATCAGCGATGCTTCCGGCGAGCCGCTCACCGGAGCCTCCGCAATGGTGACCGTCGGCGGAAAGACCATCGGCGCCTCTGCGGATCTCGACGGACAGTATGTGCTGGTCCTGCCTTCCGTCCCGTCTCCCGATACGGAGATTGTCTTCTCTTTCATCGGTTTTGAGGACAAAAGAGTCGC
This sequence comes from uncultured Bacteroidales bacterium, assembly GCA_946549475.1. Lineage (GTDB taxonomy): Bacteria > Bacteroidota > Bacteroidia > Bacteroidales > UBA932 > Cryptobacteroides. The sequence continues at coordinate 11,923 of CAMNQO010000020.1, read as the reverse complement.
CATCGGCGGCAAATCCGTCGTCGATGTCGTCCTGTCCGACGATTCCCAGATGCTGGAAGAGACGGTGGTCGTGGGTTACGGTACGCAGAAGAAGGTCAATCTGACGGGAGCGGTTTCGGCCGTCTCGGCGGACGAACTCAAGGACCGGCATGTCGCCCAGGTGGGTTCCGCGCTTCAGGGTATGATTCCGAACCTCAACATTACCCAGTCTTCGGGCAGCCCGGATGCCTCTTCCTCTTATAATATCCGTGGAAATACCTCGCCCAACGGCGGTTCTCCGCTTATCCTTGTGGACGGGGTCGAGACCTATCTGGACCGTATCAATGCCAACGACATCGAGTCCATTTCCGTTCTGAAGGACGCTGCCTCCGCAGCCATCTACGGAGCGAGGGGCGCTTTCGGCGTCATCCTCGTGACCACCAGGAGCGGCAAGACCGACCAGGCGCCCAGGGTCTCCCTGGATGCCCGTTTCTCCTGCAGTGCACCGACGACTTCCACGGATTTCGAGACGCGGGGCTACTATTCCGCCTACATCGCAGATACCTTCATGATGACGAGCGGCGGTACGCCTTATACCAGTTATACGGCGTATGACTACCAGCGCCTGTGGGAGCGGCGCAACGATGTGACCGAGGATCCCGACCGCCCCTGGGTCATCTCCGAAATGCGGGGCGGGCGCATGTCCTATGTCTATCTGGCCAACTTCGACTGGTACAACTATATGTATGACAACACCCGCCCGACGCAGGATTACAATGTGACCGTGAGCGGCGGCGGAAAGAATGTCAGTTATATGGTCAGCGGCCGCTTCTACAACCAGAAGGGTGTGTACCGTGTAGCGCCGGACAAGTTCAATACTTTCAACGCCCGGGCCAAACTGGACATCAAGATCCGTCCCTGGCTGCGCCTGTCCAGCAATACCAAGTTCTACAACGGGACTTACGACTATTTCGGCAGCAACAACCGCGCTTCCACCCTGCACGCCCTGGCCTCGCTGGTCCCGCAGAACCCGGACGGGACGGCGGTCTCCCATACTTCGATGACCAACTCCGCCACCCACTACATCATGGACGGCTACAGCGCGATGCTCCTGGGCGGCAAGAACTGGGGGACCCGGCGCACCCTCGAGGTGACGACCTCCTGGGCGCTGACGGCAGACATCACCCCCTGGCTGAAGGCCAATGCGGATTTCTCCTACAAATATGGTTACCTGCGCCAGCGCGCCCGTCATGCCAAGGTGGAATATTCGCAATATCCCGGCGTCGTGCAGACCGAATCCGTCAGTGATTATCCCGACTACTACCGGGACATCGTCTATGAACAGAACAACTATGTCGCCAATGCCTATCTGGCTTTTGACAATACCTGGGCCGGACACCATGTGACCGCGACGGCCGGTGCCAACTATGAGACCCGTCTGTACCGCGACCTGACCGTGCGCCGCTACGACTTGCTTTCCGAGGATTTGTCGGACTTCAACCTGGCGACAGGCGAAGTCGGCACCCTGACCGGCGGCGTCAGCGAATATGCGCTGCTGGGATTTTTCTTCCGCGCTACCTACGACTGGAAGTCCCGCTACCTGCTGGAGTTCAACGGCCGCTACGATGGTTCGTCGCGTTTCCTGCCCGGTCACCGCTGGGGTTTCTTTCCTTCGGTCTCCGCAGGCTGGCGCTTGAGCGAGGAGCCTTTCATGGCATCAGCCAAGAAGGTGATGAACAACGCCAAACTCCGTCTCTCCTACGGGTCGCTGGGCAACCAGAACATCGGCTACTACGACTATTATCAGACCATCAGCACCTCGCAGATGAACTATACCTTCGACGGTACATCCAAGGAATTGCAGGCGACGGTCTCCGCTCCGGTTTCCACCGGTACCTGGGAGACAGTCACCACCTCCGATGTCGGTGTGGATTTCGGTTTCTGGCAGGACAAGTTGACTTTCAGCGCCGATGCCTATATCCGTGATACCAGAGGCATCCTGACGACCGGCCAGAAACTGCCCTCCATCTACGGGGCCAGCGAGCCCAAGGTCAACGCGCATGACCTGCGTACCATCGGTTGGGAACTGCAGGCGGAGTGGAAGAGCGGTTTCCAACTTTTCGGCAGGCCCTTCTCCTACAATGTCGGCGGCAACCTGGCCGACTATACGGCCCGTTACACCAAGGCGGACAATCCCAACGGTCTGATCTCCTCTCCCTATGTAGGCAAGCGTCTGGGCGAAATCTGGGGCTATGTCGTGGACGGTCTGTTCCAGTCCGATGCGGAAGCGGCAGAGTACACATCCCGCGTCGATATGTCGCAGGTCGTCTCCGGTTATTACAATTCCGTCGGTCCCGGCAGCCGGGGTGTCCTGGGCGGTGACATGCGCTATGTGGATGTCAACGGCGACGGGCTCATTTCCCGGGGCAGCGATACCCTGAACGACTCCGGCGACCGTGTCGTCATCGGCAACAGCCAGCCGCGTTTCCTTTATGGCTTCCATGCCGGTTTCCAGTATTTCGGTTTCGACTTCTACATTTTCTTCCAGGGCATCGGTCACCAGGACTGGTATTCCGGCGCAGACAACCAGCGTTTCTGGGGACCTTACTCCCGTCCGTACACCTCTTTCGTCGGGCGTGATTTCATGTCCGATGTCTGGTCGGAAACCAACAAGGACGCCTATTTCCCTCGCGCAAGAGGCTATGACGCCCTCTCCAGCGGCGGCGGTCTGTACTGGACCAACAGCCGTTATCTCCAGAATGTGGCTTACATCCGTCTGAAAAATGTGACTGTCGGATATACCTTCCCCGATAAATGGATGCAGAAGGCCCATATCAGCAAATTGCGTCTGTATTTTTCCGGAGAGAATCTCTGGTACGCCAGCCCGATGCATTCCAAGTACCTCGATCCCGAGATCTGCGGTACGCAGGGAAGTGCGGGGTCCGGCGATGTTTATTCCTATGCCAAGACCTTTTCTTTCGGTCTGACGCTTGATTTTTAATGAAGGAGGAACGATGATGAAACAGAAAATGATCCGAACGGCTTCTTTCGCCCTTTGCTCTCTTTTCCTTTTGGCCTCCTGCGACCTTACGCGTGATCCCAAAGACCGCTTGAGCCCGGAAACCTATTTCAAGTCGGCGGAGGAGTGCCGGCTCTATACCAACCAGTTCTATACCCTCCTGCCGGGCGCCGCTTCCGTCTATGGGGAAGGGGAGGATTATATCATCGGCACCGGACTTTCCGCCGAGGTGATGGGGACGCGCATTGTGCCCTCTACCGCCGGCACATGGAGTTGGACGGCGCTGCGCAACATCAACTTCTATCTCGACCACTCCAATCAGTGTACCGACGATCTTGCCCGCGCCCGGTATGACGGGGTCGCCCGCTTCTTCCGTGCGTATTTTTACTTTGAGAAGGTCAAACGATATGGAGATGTGCCCTGGGTGGCCACCGCCCTTGATGCCGCCGACCCTTCGCTGTATCGCGGACGGGATGCCCGTGCCGTCGTGATGGGACATATCCTGGAGGATATCGATTTCGCCATCGACAATCTCCCGGCCGAGGTCAGCGTCTTTACCGTCAACCGTTGGACGGCCCTCGCCCTCAAAAGCCGTATTTTCCTGTTTGAAGGCACTTTCCGCAAATATCACGGCCAGGACGGTTGGGAAGATTGCCTGACGGAGGCCCGCAATGCTTCCCGCATTTTCCTCGACAGCGCACCCTATACCATCTATAAGGAGGGAACGACCCCCTACCTCGACCTGTTCAACAAATTGGAAAGCGACCGGAGCGAGATCGTTCTCTCGCGTTCCTATGCCGCCGCCATCGGACTGACGCACGACTGCAACGGCAAGTACCTGAGCGCATCGATGGGCCGTCCCGGGCTGACCAAGGACATCGTCAACTCTTATCTGATGATTGACGGTACCCGCTTTACGGATTTGGCGAACTTCGACAAGATGCTTTTCACCGACGAAGTGCAGGACCGCGACCCCCGCCTGGCACAGACCATCCGGACGCCGGGCTATTGCCGCAAGGGAACCACCGATCAGGCCGCTCCCGACTTCAACGCCACCACGACCGGCTATCACCTGGTCAAGTATGTGGCAGAGCCGGATTATGACTCCTACAATATCTCCGAGCAGGACATGCCCATCTTCCGCAAGGCGGAGGTCTGCCTCAATTATGCCGAAGCCTGCGCCGAACTCGGGACGCTGACACAGGACGATTTGAATATCTCGCTCAATCTCCTGCGCGACCGCGTGGGGATGCCCGCCTTGGACATGGCGACGGCCAATGCCGATCCGGACCCTTATCTGGATGCGCCCCAGACCGGTTATCCCGGCGTCACCGGCACCAACAAGGGCGTTATCCTCGAGATTCGGCGCGAGCGTACCATCGAACTCCTCAACGAAGGTTTCCGTTATTGGGACCTGATGCGCTGGAAGGCCGGCAAGCGCTTTGAAAGGCCTTTCTACGGAATGTATTTCCCCGGTGTCGGCGCATACGACCTCAATGGCGACGGCGTCAACGACCTGGTCATCTATGAAGGGACGATGCCCTCTTCGACCGGTACGGCCGTGGTGAAATCCATCGAAGAACTCGCATTGTCCGAGGGGACTTCCGGCAAGGTCACCGTCCATTCGGACATCGAACGCGTCTGGGACGAGGAAAAAGACTATCTCTATCCTGTTCCGACCGAAGACCGCGTGCTCACGCAAGGTAAAATCACCCAGAATCCCGGCTGGAAAGACGGACTGTCATTTGATTAACGGAGATGCGTATGAAAAAATATATCATTCTTTTTCTTTCCGCCCTGGCGCTCTGCTCTTGTGCCAAGGGTCCCGAAATGCCCGCTCCTTATGTGGAGGTCAACCAGGATTACATCGTGGTGCCGAGTTTCAGCATCGCGTATGGAATCACCGTCGAGTCCAATACCCAATGGAAACTCTCGGTTCCCGAGTCCTGGGTCAGCGCCTCCGTCACCTCCGGTGCGGGAAATGCGGATCTGGTTTTTTCCGTACAGGACAATATGGGCGGCGCCCGCAGTTGCGTCGTCGAACTCAGCGACCTCAAATCCAAGGTGGTCAAGCCGATCCGCATCGATCAGAACGGCACCAACGGGCCGGAGTACCTACCCGTCGCGACCATCCGGCAGATGGAGACCTCCGGGCCGCACACGCTTGCTTCCGGGCGTCTCAAGGCTTTTGTCCTTTCCAACTATTCGGAGGCCAATTACGCGAACGGCCAGATGGCGCTGGGGGATTCGTTTACAGCCCCTTCCAGCGGTATCAATGTCCTTTCCGCAGATGGCTATGTCGCCTTTGAACAGGGCTGTGAGGTGGATGTCGATCTCAAAGGAGCCGTACTTTCCCGTCAAGACGGCGTCCTCACGCTGGCGCTTGCTTCCCGTCCGCAGCAGACCCGCACCAGTACGGTAAGCCTTGTTCCCTGCGATGTCTCCTACAGCCAGATGCAGAGCGGAAACTATGAGTCCATGTATGTGCGCATCAAGAACTTCCAGGTGCTCGAGGAATATGTCGGCGGTACTTATGTCCGCAGTCCGGTGCTCGAAGACGAGTCGGACAACCATGTCCGTCTTGCGGTGCGGGAGGATGCCTCCTTCAGCGCGGCGTTTTATAACCGGGGAAAAGGTGACATCAGCGGTATCGCCAGACCTCTTGCCGGCGGCATGCCCGTCCTCGAACCCACCCGCGAGGACGATGCGCCCTTCTCCCGTCTGCGTTTCGGTGCGCCGGGTGTGGAAGAACTGCCCTATGTGTTTTCCTTCCTGACCTGGCAGGATCTGGACGGCTGCCCGAAATACCTTATCTACCACGAATTGACCTACAATCCTGCAACCAAACTGGTGCAGGGCGTCGTGGCGGAAGATGAAGACGAATCGGTCGCCGCTACCCTGGAGTTGACCGCTTATGGCGAAGATGAGACCAAAATCAACGGTCAGAAGACCTGGTACTGGTCCGAGTATGCCGGCCACGACAATGTGATGTGTACCGGTTTTGTCTCGCAGGACTGCAAGACCACGCCGACCGCAGAATGCGGCTGGTGGTGGAACGTGCCCCTGAAGACCAGCCTCCCGGCCAAAATCAATGTGAGTTTCGGCCTGGCCGGCACCAACTACGCCCTGCGTGAATGGCTCCTCTCCTGGTCCAAGGACAAGCGGACATGGCACCCTGCCGAGTCCAGCGTGTTCATCGAACTGAGCCGTACCGACGGTGCCTATTATCTGTATTATACGGTTCCGCTTACCCTGACCGAAAGTTTCAACTCGGGCGACACCTTCTATGTCAAACTTTGCCCCCAGGGCAGTCAGGGGTGCAACGGCGGCATGGGACTGGACGGTCACGGCTCTTCCTGCCAGATCAACCTCCACTCCGCGCTGGTCATTTCCGAAGAAGTGGAGCAGCGCACCAAAGTGCCGGCCAATGCTTACTATTTCGAGCCTTTCGACCGCCTGACGGCCGGTATGGACTACTTCTATGGCGAGAAACTCGCCGCCATGCTCAACTACAGCGGCGGGGAGTATTCCGAATGGACTCCGGCCAAGAAGATGCTGCTTGATATGGATACCCGGGATGTCTATGAGCGTCCGGGCTATGCGCAGATCGGTTTTGTCAACGAAGAACGCGGCGGTTCGCGTACCGAGTACCGGAATTACCCCGGTACGCTCATTCTTCCCGAATTGGGTGAGGGCGGCGATTTTACGCTTTCGTTCAAGGCGGCCCGTTACCGCAATGCCTGCGTGGATCGTCCGGGCAACCGTGTCGCCGTTCCGGATAACGTCCATCCCGACATCTCCAAGGGCGTGGTCCGCTTGTTGCCCGAAGATACGGAGGCTGTTTTTGAAGAAACCAAGTCCGCCACGGCCCAGTTCTCCGGCATGCCCTACGACAAGTTCAAGACCTACACCCTGACCATCAAGGGAGCGACGGCGGGTACGAAGATTGCTTTTACCAGCGTGGCGGCCACCTCTGAGGATATGACCCGCTGGTTCATTGATGATATTACGCTTGTTAAAAATGAATAATATGAAAAAAATATGGCTCTATGCTACGGCCTGGCTGCTGGCCGTCCTGATGTGCCCCTCCTGTTCCAAATCCGGCGACAATTCCCTGTTCGTGGGTGGTCCCGAGACCGCCAACTTCAACAGCGGCGGCCAGAAGGCCGAGGACGACAAAGATCAGCAGGAGGATGATGAACTCGACTGGGAGTCCATCGAAATCGTGCCCGAAAAGATCTCTGACTCCGAAATCAAGATTATGTCTTTCAATCTCCGCGTGGTCAGTGGCGAAGATGCTGCTTCCGGAAACGGGTGGGATACGCGCAAGAAAGGAATCCCTGTGATGGTCAGGACCATCAATCCGACCGTCATCGGCGTGCAGGAAGCGCAGCCGACGCACCTGAATTATCTTTCCGCCAACCTGACCGACTATGCCTATGTGGGAGACGGCCGCGACGGCGGTACGAAAGGGGAGCACACTGCCATTTTCTACAAGAAAGAGGAGGTGGATCTGATTCAGTCCGGCACTTTCTGGCTGTCCGAAACGCCTGGCCAGGTTTCTTACGGCTGGGGAGCGCAGTATCGCCGCATCGCCACTTGGGCGATATTCAAGAAAAAGGCGACCGGGGAGTTTTTCTTCCACATGAACACCCACCTCGACTTCGCTGAGGATGTCGTGACCAACGAGATGTACCTGATTGCGGACAAGATGCGGGAATATAACCCCCAGGGCTATCCCGGTGCCTTTACCGGCGATATGAACACCACGCAGGGGTCTTCCGTTTTCAATGTCATCCGGACGGCGGGCTGGAAGAGCGCCCGCACCGAGGCCCGTGATACGGACAACAGCATCACTTTTCACGGATTCGGTTCCGGAGGCGGCGTCATCGACCATGTCTTCTTCAACAAGTTTACGGTCACCAAGTTCAAGGTCGTCAACGAAAAATACAATGGCGTGAAGTACCTGTCCGACCACTATCCGGTCTATGCCGTTCTCGGTTTTCCTGTCAACTGATTGTGCCTATGAAGAGATTGTTTCAATGTTTGGGAATCGTGCTGCTGCTCGCGGCAGCCTCCTGTGACAAAGCCGGCAACGGTGGAGTCAAAGTGACGCGCATCAGTCTCAGCGAGACCGAAGTCGTCCTCCGCAAAGGCGATGTCCGCTCGCTTACGGTGACGCTTGCACCGAGTGATGCCACCGACCAGACGGTCGTGTGGACATCATCCAACTCCAATGTGGTGTCGGTCCGTGACGGCCTGTTGACCGCCGTGGAAGTGGGCAGCGCCAATGTCCATGCAACGACCGCTGACGGCCGCAAGCGGGCGAGTTGTTCCGTGACGGTCATATCCGAATACATCCCGGTCGAGTCCGTCATGATCATGGATGAAGACGGTGTCAATTCTCTTAACGGAAGTGTCATCGGGATGGTCGAGGGCGATACCTATGTGGCGGTCGCGGCCGTCCGGCCCGGAGACGCCACCAACCAGAATGTGTCCTGGACCAGTTCCAATCCCCTGGTGGCTACGGTCAGGAACGGAACGATCAAGGCTGTGTCCGCCGGGTCGTCCACGCTGACCGTGACGACGGATGCGGGCGGCAAGACGGCCTCCTGTACCATCAGCGTCCAGGGATATGTTCCGCCCGTCGATGTGACGGGTGTCACGCTTGACAGGACCAGCCTGACGATGAACAGTCCGGGACAGAGCGTCAAACTGACAGCTACGGTCACTCCGGCGGATGCGACGACCAAAGATGTGCGATGGAGCAGCAGCAAGCCGGAAGTCGCCTCCGTGTCTAATGACGGTACGGTGACGGCTGTCTCTCCGGGCAAGGCGGTCATTACGGTCCGCACCGTGGACCAGGGCAAGACGGCGACCTGTCAGGTGGATGTCAAAGGATATGTGACGGGAGTCAGCCTGTCCCCGACCCTGCTGAACCTGTCTGTCGGCAATGTCCGGACGCTCGTGGCGACCGTGCTTCCCGCCGATGCGCTGAACAAGAGCGTGACCTGGAGCAGCAGCAAGCCGGAAGTCGCCTCCGTTGACGGCGACGGCAAGGTGACGGCACTTGCCTCCGGTATGACTACCGTCACCGTCACGACGCAAGACGGGGGTTATACGGCCTCCTGTACCATCATCATCGTTGAAAGCACCGGCGATGTCAATGGTGGCTACGAAGAATTTAACGAAAATCCTTTCCCTTGGTAAACTAACAACAGAATATTATGAAAAATTCAGTTTCCCTTCTTCTTCTCGCCGCGACTTGCATGGCCTGGACGGCTTGTCAGATGAGCGAAATCGAACCGGCCGCAGGCGGACAGGCGTCACCCGGCCATCCTGCGGACGGCGTTTCCGGAGGACCGGTCGAGTTTACCGCAACCTTTGAAGATGCTCCCGAAGGTTCCAAGACGACCTTGAACGGAAAAGCCGTGACCTGGGTCGCAGGCGACCTGCTGGATGTGATGGTGGACGGAAACGGCAGCGACGGCCGCAACAAATCGACCATCTCCGGCTATGATTTCCGCCTGGGCTATCGCTACAAGACCGAGTCTTCCGGAGCCGTCGTTGGTTTTGAACCCTATAATACGACCGTTCCGACCTCTTCGGTTTATTATGGCCTCTATCCCTATGTCTCCGATGCCGAGTCTTCCAAAGGTATCATCCATACCTGGATGGCACAGTATCAGAAGGCTGTGGACGGTGATTTTTCCGTCCGCCGCAATGCAGGCGAAACCATCGCTCCTTTTTCCGTCGCGAAGACGACGAGCAAGGACAATCCTTTCGTTTTCCGCAATATGTCGGCCCTGCTGAAATTCACGGTCCCCGCTTCGATGGCCGGCAAGATTACCAAGATTCGCGTGGCTTCTCCCTTCAAGGAGTACCTTTCCGGTGACATTTACATCGACGCTTCTACGGACGAACCCTCCATCGGCTTTTTCGGAGACAAATTTACCGATGCGACGGCTGTGGGGACCAGCAAGAAAGACTATGTCAATCTCTTCCCCGGCGATCCGGGTGCGGGCGGCAATGAAGTCCCGACGGCCGACACCTTCGGAGCCGGCGAATACACGATGGCCATCGTTCCCGGCACCTTCTACAACGGTCTGGATGTGGAGTTTACCACCAATGACGGACAGACCTGGCGCCGGACCAAACGGACGGGCAAGATGACGCTCTCGCGCAATACCATCTACGATATGGGAGAAGTGGCTTTCCCCGGCAATGTGGCGGTCACCGGTACCGGAGGCGTAGCCTCCCTTCCCTATGTGTTCTCGTTCTTCCATTCGCAGAATACCAATGAAACGCCCAAGTATGTCACCTATACCAAGGTTACTTCCACCCCTTCTTCCGACGCTTACTTTTCCGGTGCCAAGGGCGAACTGAGCGATGTGGTCGCTGTGGCCAACACTTCCGGCGACAATTCCGGCGCTGCGCTGCGGCTGAATGCGACCTACAGTGCGGCATCGCTTCCGACTTTCAATACCAATTGCTGGAAGGAAAATATGGGCCGTGACAATGTCAATGTGGCCGGTCTTGCCGTCAATTCTCAGTTCGGCGGCGGACTTGCTTTCGAGTCCGGCGCTTTCCTCTCCGTCCCGATGCAGACGGCCCTGCCTTCCGCTTTCCGGGTCTTCTTCGGCCTGAGTGCCTCCGGCGCCTGGTGCTGCAAGAATTTTGCGCTCTATTATACCTCGGACCCCGACTCCTGGTGGTGCCACGCCGGCGATGTCGCCATCGACAAGGCTCGTGAGAGCGGGGCCAATTATTATTTCTATGCCGTCGATGTCCCTTCCAGCGGCATCAGCGTCCCGGCAGGCCAGATGCTCTATCTGAAGATTGTTCCCTTCGGTACGGCCGTTGTCGGGGGCGGCGGTTCGGCGGGTGTCGGCAATACGAGCCAGGCCGTCAATTTCCATTCCGCCATCGCCATCGCGCCGATCGCGTCCGGCTCGACGGCCACGCCTGCGGGCAATATCGTCCTGTGGCAGCCGTTTGACAACCTGACCGACGGGGCCCCCATCTGGTATGGCGGGACCTCCTACCGGGAGCGTCTGGCGGCCCTTTCCAATTTCCCGGGAACGCCGTTCGCTTCGTGGACTTCCGAGCAGAAGAGAGGTGCGGCCGGCAGCGCGACGGGCGAGTTTACCGCCAATGAATATGTCTGTGCGCGGCCGGGTTATGCCCAGGTCAGTACGGCTCCCTCCGATGTGACGCACGGGACCAGCCTTATCAACCATACCGGTGTCCTGACGACCCCGGCTCTGGGCGTGAGCGGCAATGTCAATCTTTCCTTCAAAGCGATGCGCTATTTCAATCCGGTCAATGCCCGATTTGACAGCACCACCAAATCCGGCAGCGGCTGCAACGATGTGATATATGGTGAGAGTGCCTCGTTCTGGATCGGTATCACAGGCGGCGGAAAAATCATCTCCATCACACGGGACGGCGTTTCCAACGGTGACATCGAATTCTCCGACAGCGGATGGCAGACCGCATATCCGGGCCTGACTTCCTGGGTGAAGTTCTATATCAACAATTGCGACAGCTGGCACAATTACAACATCGCCATCAGCAATGCGACGGCCGAGACGAAAATCTTCTTCACGGCCCATCCTGCTTCCGACGGTGTCAAGGCCTGGTTCAGCCGCTTCTTTATCGATGATATTCTCGTGACAAGATAAGTTTTGAATATTGATACTTTCTTTGTATTTTTGCGATGCTGTCTTTCGGGCGGCATCGCTTGTTATGAACAACTAAATTTGTGATTGTCCCATGAAAAAGAATGTTTTTTTAATGCTCTGTGCCGCCGTCTTGCTTTCGGTCGCCTGCCGGAGTGATTATGAACCCAACGGCCGCTGGACGGCCGGGAAAGCCAACGCCTGGTATGCGGAGCAGGGCTGGAAAAGCGGCTGCGACTACATT
>CAMNQO010000019.1 GCA_946549475.1 uncultured Bacteroidales bacterium | reverse complement strand
TCAATTCCATCAATATGAAACGCATCTTCAAAATCGGATGGAAAGCCCTCGGAGATTTCCGGACAGTCAACCGGAATCTGTAGCACGCGATGTGGTGGATGGGATGTAATTTCCCTATGGTCGAATAGGTGTGCCCGGTCTCGGTCGCGGAGGGTAGACCGGGCAACACCGCCGGCGTCCGGCGACAGGGATTACCGGGCTTTGGCGGCGACGGGCCCGAGGCAGAGGTCGGAAAAGGGACAATCCCCGCACAAGGGCTGCCGGGCCTTGCAGGTGTAGCGGCCGAACAGGATGAGCCAGTGGTGGGCCCGGGCGCGAAACGCTTCCGGAATGCCGCGCTCCAGGTCGCGCTCGACGGCCTCGGGGGTCTTTCCTTCGGAGAGACCCAGGCGGTGGGCGACCCGGAATACATGGGTGTCCACGGCGATGACGGGCTGGTCATAGACGATGGAGGCGACCACATTGGCCGTCTTGCGTCCGACACCGGGAAGTGTCATCAGTGTGTCGATGTCGGAAGGGACTTCTCCGTCGAAGCGTTCCTGAATCTGTCGGGCGGTCTCCAGAATGTGGGCGGCTTTGCTGTTGGGATAGGAGACGCTGCCGATGAGTTCCAGCAGTTCATCGAGGCTGGCCCGCGACATCGCCCGTGCATCGGGGTAGCGGCGGAAAAGTTCGGGCGTGACGAGATTGACCCGCTTGTCGGTGCATTGTGCCGAGAGGATGACGGCGATGAGCAGTTGGAATGGGGAGCCGAAGTTGAGTTCGCTGGCTACCTGCGGCATCCGGTCCTGAAAGCGGGCGACCACCGTCCCGTATCGTTCTTTCCTTGTCATTCGGCCTCCGTCTCCCCGGTCTTTGCGTAGGCCGTCCCTTCCTCCTCCGGCTTGCGGTCAGTGATTTCGCGGCAGGATTCGTTTTCGCAATGGAACACCCGTCCGGGCCAGCGTTCGCAGAAACGAGTGTTGTGCGTGACCATCATCACGGTCGTGCCCCGTTCCCGGTTGATGCTTGTCAGCAGTTGCATGATGCCTTCGGCGGTGTCGTTGTCGAGGTTGCCCGTGGGCTCGTCCGCGACAATCAGCCCCGGGGCGTTGAGCAGGGCCCGGGCGATGGCCACCCGCTGCTGTTCTCCGCCGGAAAGGCGGGGCGGCTCCTTGTGGGCTTTGCTGCTCATGCCCACGCTTTCGAGGACTTCGTCGATGCGGTCGCGCCGGGCGGCGGCATCTTTCCAGCCGGTCGCCTGCAGGACGAAATCGAGGTTGTCTTCCACGCTGCGGTCCATCAGGAGTTGGAAGTCCTGGAAGACGATGCCGATTTTGCGTCGCAGGAAGGGGATGTCTTTCGGCCGGATGCGCCCGAGGTCATAACCGCAGACTTCGGCGTGGCCGGAGCCGAGCGGATTCTCGGCGATGATGGTGCGGACGATGGAGGTCTTTCCGCTGCCGACCTTGCCGGTCAGATAGACAAAATCGCCCGAATGGATCTCCATGTTGAGGTCATACAGGACTTTGACTTCGCCTCCCAGGATGTCGGCGTGTTCAAACAGGACCGGAATGTCTTCTGCGTGCATACGATACGATAAATTCAAGTGGTCAGGGGCACCCGGGACAAAATCTCGCCCGGAATGTGCAAATATAGCGGAATTTTTGCTATTTTTGTAAAATTTTATAAAAGAACAAAGATGAGAAAAATCTGGTTGACTTTGGGGCTGGCGCTGGCCTTTTCTTCCCTTGTCCTTTCGGCCGGGAAAGCAAGCCGCTCGGAGCAGATCAGTCTGGCGATGGATCTGTTTGACCACGGCTTGTTCTATGAAGCCGCCCGCCAGTTTTCCGAGATAGCCCGGCAGGAGGACGACGACGAGGCACGCGGCTATGCCATCCTGTGCCGCGTCGCCCTGCGTGCCGGCGGTTATGAGGAGGAAATGGATGCCTACCTTGACGCCTTTCCCGCCATGCCGGTCTCGTACAAGATCATTTACCGCTATGCGCTCAACCGTTTCGACGACGAAGACTACGCCGTGGCACTCCGGTATTTCAACCGCCTGCGGCTGGACAATCTCGAGCGTTCCCAATATTCCGAATTTTGCTTCAAACAGGCATATTGCCATTTCGAACTCGGAGACTATCCCCGGGCGGCGGAGGGTTTCCGCTGGACGCTGGAGTTGCCCCGGTCCGACTATTATGCCCCCTCCTGGTATGCCCTCGGGTACATGGATTACCAGGAAAAGAATTTCAAAAACGCGTTCAACGCCTTTTCCCAGGCTGCCAGGGACCCCCGTTTCCAGGCCAATTCCGTCTATTACATGATGGAGTGCAAGTTCATGACGGGCGAATATGATTATCTGGTGGAAGAGGAGGAAAAAGCTTTCAAGATTGTTCCCGAGGAGCGCAAGATGCGTCTGGCGCGCATGCTGTCGGAGATTTATCTGGTCTGGCAGAATCCCGAAAAGGCGCAGGAATACTATGACCAATACCTGGTCAGGCAGATTCCCAAGACGCGCAAAGACTATTTTTATGTGGGGTCGCTGCTGTATGCCGTCCAGGATTACGAAGGGGCGGTGGAGCATTTCATGGGCATGACCTACCGTGCCGACTCCCTGGGGCAGATTGCCAATTACCAGATGGCGGACTGCCAGCTTCATCTGAAGAACAAAGTCGCGGCGATGGAGGCTTTCAAGGAGGCCGCCGCCGTGGATTTCGACGCCCGGATTACGGAGGATGCCCATTTCAATTACGCCAAACTGGCCTTTGACCTGAACGAGGACGGCGAGGGCTTCCGCAGTTATCTGCGCAAGTATTCCGACAGCGTGCGCGGGGAGCAGATATACAGTTACATGGCCCTTTCTTATCTCCAGGACAAGCACTACGACCTGGCCATCGAGTACTACGACAAGATCGACGAGTTCGATGAGACGATGAAGGAAAATTACATGAAGGCCAATTATCTGCGGGGGGCCGAACTTCTTTCCGACGGCTCCTATCGTCTGGCGATGAATCATTTCCGCTGGGCCTCCGTCTATGCGGAAAAGGGTTCCCGGATCTCGCAATATGCCGATTTCTATCTGGCCGACGCCTGTTACCGGGACGGGAAATATGAGCGGGCCCGCAAACTCTATACCGACCTGTACCATGCTTCCGCCCTCCAGGGTACGCCCCAGCACTCGCTTATCGGGTACGGACTGGCTTATTGCTGGTTCCGCGAACAGGACTATGCCCAGGCGGACCGCTGGTTTGCCCGCTATGACGCGGAAAAAGACGCCCCCTACCGCAAGAATGCCGTCATCCGCCGGGGCGACTGTCATTTCCTTCGCGGCGACTATGCTTCCGCGCTGACCTTCTATCGCCAGGCCGTGGCGCTGGAGCCCGACATCAACGACATTTATCCCTACTATCAGGCCGGTCTCTGCTGCGGATTGCTGTCCGATCCGAGCGGCCGTATCGAGGCCCTTGCGCCGGTCAGCGAGGCCTCTCCCGAGTCTCCCTACTACGGCGAAGCGCTGTATGAACTGGGTCTGGCTTATGTGGATGCCAAGCGCAATGATGATGCCGTCCGGACTTTCACGATGCTCGTGGAAAAGGACAGGGACACCACCTATGTGTCCAAGTCCCTTTTGGCGCTGGGCATGCTCTCCCGCAATGCCGGCGACGCCGATCGGGCCCTGGCCTGCTACAAACGGGTCGTGGAGCAGATGCCGTTGTCCGCATCCGCCCAGGATGCGATGGCGGCCATCGAGGCCATCTATCAGGAGAAAGGGGACGGTGCCGGGTATCTGGCTTACCTGGAGCAGATCGGTCAGGGGGACATCAAGAGCGGACAGGACAAGGAACGCATCGTCTTCGGCTCGGCCGAGCAACTTTTCCTGGGCGGCAACTGGGAGCGCGCCGTCCAGTCACTGGAGGCTTTCAGCCGGGACTATCCCGAATCCCGCCTGCTCTCCAAGGCAGATTTCTACCGGGGAGAGTCTTACCGCAGGCTGGACGAGAAGGAGAAGGCGCGCGATTGTTTCAGCCGGGTGGTCGAGTCTGCGGACACGACTTTTGCCGAGCCGTCCATGTCGGCGTTTGCCCAACTGTCCTACCAGATGCAATTGTATGATGATGCCTACGGGGCTTACCGGGCCTTGTTGCAGTCCGCCCGTTTTGAAGAAAACCGGGCGGCGGCCCGCAAGGGGCTGCTGTATTCCGCCTGGCAGGCCAAACGCTATGATTCCGCCATTGTCGCGGCGGATGCGCTGCTGGACCGCAAGGATGCAGATGAGACGCTGCGTGAAGATGCGACCTATATCAAGGCGATGTCCCTGCTCAATACCAGCCGCCGCGAAGAGGCCATGGCGTGCTTCCGCGAGTTGGCCGGGAAGCCCCGGACGGCCCGAGGGGCGGAGAGTACCTACATCCTGATCAAAGACGCTTTCGACCGGGCGGATTATACGGCGGTGGAAGACATGACAGCGGATTTTTCCGACTCGGGGACGACGCATGTGTATTATCTGGCGAAGGCGGTCCTGCTGCTCTGCGATGCGTATGTGGAGCGGGGAGATGTCCGTGCCGCCAAAGACAACCTCGTCTGGATCCGCGACTCTTACCGCAGTTCCGACCCTTCGGATGATGTGCTTTCCGCCGTGAGTGAGCGTCTTGCCAAAATCGAATCAAACCAATAATGGAAGAATATGAGGAAAATCCTGACCATCCATCTGCTGTTGTTGGGGACGGTGCTCTCCGCCCAGAATCTGGACCCGACGGTCCGGGTGACCGGAACTTTCAAGGGGAGCGTTTCGTCCGAAGACTTGCCCCGGCAGGAGGTCGTCCTGCCCGACAGCGTCGCGACCTTCGACAACCGTTTCGACTATTCCGTTTTCGAAAAGCCCTATCGCGGTTCGTATGATTTTTCTCCCTATCTGATGGATTTGCGTCCGCGCCGGCAGACTGTCCGCAAAAATCAGTTGTACCTGCGGGCCGGGGCCGGATATACCATCCATCCGCTGGCCGACATCTATTGGAATCCCGAAGTGGGAGACAGTTGTTTCAATCTGTCCGTCTATGCCACGCACCGTTCTTTCTGGGGGACTTACAGTGCGACCGATGCCGGGGACCGGAGTTCTCTCTTCTATAGCAAGAACGGCGTGGAGAGCGATACCCGGGCCGGAGTCAAGGGGCGCTATGATTTTGAAAAGGTCATCCTGGAATGGGATGCCGCCTACAAGGGGCTGCATGCCAAGACGGGGGCAGACAGGCTTTTCCCCGATTACGAAAAACGGGGCTATAACAAGGCCGGCCTGACGGTCGGCGCCCGTTCTTCGCGGCAGCGGGTGGGCCGCGTCTTCTACGATTCCCGTTTCAGCGCCCACTATGCCCAGGACAATTTTCCCGGAACGCAGCCGTCCGCCTTGCGGATGGGCTATGCCGCACTTGAAGGCCGGGTGGGGGACATGGTCACCGCAAACCACGGTTTCCGTCTGGATTTCAACCTGGCGATGTTCCTTCTGCGTTCGGGCGCCGGTCCGGCCGATGTCCTGCGCAACAGTTCGTCGCAGTTTTTCAGTCTGACGCCGCACTATCTGATGGAATTCAA
This sequence comes from uncultured Bacteroidales bacterium, assembly GCA_946549475.1. GTDB lineage: Bacteria > Bacteroidota > Bacteroidia > Bacteroidales > UBA932 > Cryptobacteroides. The sequence continues at coordinate 10,080 of CAMNQO010000019.1, read as the reverse complement.
GAAATTCAAATTGGATGCAGGCGTCAACCTGGCGTTTGTAACCAAGGACAGGCAAAGCCTGAATTATGGCAGGCCGACGCAACTGGTCTATCCCGACGTGACGCTAACCTACGACCCGTGGAAACAATGGGCCACCCTTTTCCTCAAAGTCAAGGGCGGCATGAAGATGAATACCTATGACGACATGCTGGAGGGCAATCCCTATTTCAACGCCTGGTACAATGATGGCGGCGGGGCTTTGCTGGACAACAGCGTGGAGCGCATGGACGCGTCCCTGGGCGTTGACGGAAAAATCAATTCGCGCTGGTCGTATCAGTTCGCGCTGGGCTACCGGATCGCCGGTTCCGCTCCCGTGGAGGCCGTGCAGACGGTCGGCGGCATCCGTCTCCCTTCCGTCGCTTTCGTCAACTATCAGAGTTTCTACGCGGGCTTGCGTACGCGGTATCATTGCGAATTCCTGGATGTGAATGCCGCCCTCCGCTATCAGGGGACCTACAACATGGATCACAATGTCCGGGAGAAGGGGCTGTTTACCCTGCCTCCTTTCCTGATGGATGTCCGGGCGACCTACAACTATAACAAACGCCTGTATGCCGGTGTCTATCTGGAGGCACAGGCGGCCCGCAAGGCCGTATGGCAGGTGAGCGGGACGGAAATGGCCTGCACCATCCCCGCCTTCTGGAATCTGGGGCTGGAAGTGCAGTATGTCCTTTCTTCCGAATGGTCCTTCTGGCTGCACTGTGACAACCTCCTGTTCCAGGAGATCCAGCGCCATCCGTTCTACGCCCAGCAGGGCGGGGCGTTTACCCTCGGTTTTACTTTGAACATCCGATAATTTTTATTAACTTTGTACGATTTGGAAATATAGGAAATCTTAACATTTATATGGCACAGGAAAATCAATATTCGGCAGGCAGCATTCAGGTGCTGGAGGGACTTGAGGCCGTTCGCAAGAGGCCTTCGATGTATATCGGCGACATCTCTGAGCGGGGGCTTCATCATCTGGTGTATGAGGTGGTGGACAACAGCATCGACGAGGCGCTCGCCGGTTATTGTACGGACATCCAGGTCAGCATCCTGGAAGGCAACGCCATCAAGGTGTCTGACAATGGTCGCGGCATCCCGACCGGCATGCATCCCAAGGAGCACCGTTCCGCCCTGGAAGTGGTACTGACCGTGCTGCATGCGGGCGGTAAATTCAGCAAGGACAGTTACAAGGTCTCCGGCGGTCTGCACGGCGTGGGCGTATCCTGCGTCAACGCCCTGTCGGACAAACTGGTGGCGACCATCCACCGCGAAGGGAAAGAGTTTGTCCAGCACTACAGCAAAGGCAAGCCCATGTCCGAGGTGATCGTCACCGGCGCCGCTGCCGATACGGGTACGACCATCGAGTTTCATCCTGACCCTGAGATTTTCACCGTTTCCGAGTACAACTACGACACGCTGGCGGCCCGTTTGCGCGAACTTGCCTATCTGAACAAAGGCATCCGGCTGACCCTGACGGATTATCGAAAGAAGATCAGCAAGTTGGACGATGCCGGCAAGGAGTACGAGGACTACCGCAAAGATGTTTTCTATTCCAAAGAGGGACTTAAGGAGTTTGTCGAGTATCTGGATGCCGGCTCGGAAAGTCTCATCCAGGAGCCCGTCTGTCTGGAGACGGACAAGATTATTCCCATCGAAATCGCCCTTCAGTACAACACCGGCTATTCCGAGAAGATTTATTCCTATGTCAACAATATCAACACCATCGAAGGCGGCACCCACCTGGATGGTTTCAAACGCGGTCTTTCCTCGACCCTGAAGTCCTATGCGGATGCCAACAACCTGCTCAATAAGTTCAAGGGCGAACTCTCTCCCGAAGACTTCCGCGAAGGTCTGACCGCCGTCATATCCTGCAAGGTGGCGGAGCCCCAGTTTGAAGGACAGACCAAGACCAAACTGGGCAACAGCGAAGTCCGGGGCGCCGTGACAGCTGCCATCAGTTCCGCCCTTGAGGCTTATCTGGAGGAGCATCCTGCGCAGGCCAAGATGATTGTCGAGAAAGTCATCCTGGCCGCGAATGCACGCCAGGCGGCCCGCAAGGCACGCGAGGCGACCCGCAAGACGGTGATGTCCGGCGGCGGTCTGCCCGGCAAACTCTCCGACTGCTCCGACCGCAACCCCGACAAATGCGAACTTTTCCTTGTGGAGGGAGATTCCGCAGGCGGTACGGCCGTCAACGGCCGTGACAGCCGCACCCAGGCCATCCTGCCGCTCAGGGGCAAGCTCCTCAATGTGGAGAAAGCCCTGGAGCACCGTGTCTTCGAGAGTGAGGAGATCCGCAACATCTATACGGCGCTCGGTGTGACCATCGGTACGGAAGAAGATTCCAAGGCATTGAACCTCAGCAAACTCCGCTACAACAAAATCATCGTGATGACCGATGCCGATGTCGATGGCAGCCACATCGACACCCTGATTCTCACCTTCTTCTTCCGCTATATGGTGGATCTGATCCGTGGCGGGCATGTCTATCTTGCCACCCCGCCGCTTTTCCAGGTCAAGAAGGGCAAGAAACAAGTGTATTGCTGGACCGAAGACGAACGCCGGGTTGCCGTGCAGGAGATGGGCGGAGGCAATGACGCCAGCGTGCGCGTGCAGCGCTACAAAGGTCTGGGCGAGATGTCGGACGAGCAGTTGTGGGACACGACCATGAATCCCCAGACCCGTCTGCTCCGTCAGGTGACGATAGAAAATGCGGCGGAGGCTGAGCGGACCTTCTCCATCCTGATGGGGGACGATGTGCCGCCGCGCCGCGAATTTATCGAACAGAACGCACATTACGCCAATATCGACGCATAAATGGATAAAATCAAGTTCCCGCGCCAGATCAGGGTTTACATTCCGCTTGTCTTTCTTTTTCTCGTTCTGCTTTTCATCCTGCCGAGGGCGGGAAAGTTCAACTATGAGTTCAAGAAAGGACAGCCGTGGATGTATGACGACCTGTATGCCCGGTTCGACATTCCCATCATCAAGGGGACGGCGGACGAAGAGGCGGAGCGGGAGCAGATCGCCCGTCAGCAGACTCCTTTCTATCACCGGGACAACGCTGTCCGGAGTCAGGCTTTCGGGCTGGCGGACAAACTTCCGCCCGCTTTTTCCAAAGTGGCCAGAACGACCCTCAAGGGCGTGTATGACCGGGGACTCTGCGACCGCTTGCCGGCGGATGCGGAGATTGTCTGCTGCTATGAGATTGCCACGCTGGTGGACACCTTGCCGGCCGTGGACCTTTATACCCTGGAAGCGGCGCGGGCTTTGCTGCGGGCCCGCACACGCCTGCTTTTCGAGCCCGGGATGGACTCCCTGGCCGTCGAAAGGACGCTCGACAGATGCCTGATTCCCAACCTGACCTATGATGAGGCGCGGACGCGGGCGGAATTGGCCAAATCCTTGGACAATGTCGCGCATTTTTCCGGTATCGTCTATACCGGGGACCGTATCATTTCCAAGGGCGAGATCGTCACGGCGCAGACGGAACTGATCCTCCTGAGTTACCGGATGGAGTTCGACCAGAATTATGGCTATGAAGGAAACCGTGTCTTCCTGTGGCTGGGCAACGGACTCATCGCTTTCCTTTTTGTCGGCCTGCTCTTTTTTTCCATCCTTTTTACCAATGCCCGGATTTTTGAGGATAACCACCGCTACCTGTATCTGCTGACCATCTTCCTGATTACGCAACTGATCATCTTCCTGATAGGCAATCCCAATCCCCTCGGACTCTATGCCACGCCTTTTTCGCTGATGGCCCTTTTCCTTTTGTCTTTTTTCCGCAAGAAAGTCGTGCTGCCGGTGTATCTCGTGTCCCTGATACCGATGCTCATGCTTCCGATGGGGGTGCGGCTTTTCTTTGTATGGGGAGCGGCCGGCGTGCTCAATATCTACACATTCAGTTACCTGTCCAAAGGCTGGCGGCAGTTTGTCAATGCCCTGTGTACCTTCCTGCTGACGAGTGTGGTCTATTTTGCCTTCCAATTTGCCGCGGTCGGCGTGATGGACATTCCCGTAACGCCCCTGGTCCGTTTGCTGCTGGCCTCTTTCCTGGCCGTGGCCGCCTATCCGCTGATCTATCTCTTTGAAAAGATTTTTTCACTGGTCTCCGCCAACCGGCTGGAGGACCTTTCCGATACCAATGCACCGCTGCTTCAGCAGTTGGCCCGCTCCGCAGCGGGGACTTATCAGCACTCGTTGCAGGTGATGACGATGTCCGAAATGGTCGCCCGGGCCATTGGAGCCGATGTCGCCTTGATTCGTGCCGGCGCCCTCTATCACGATGTCGGCAAACTCCAGAATCCGCAATGTTTCGTCGAGAATCAGTTGGGCTCCGATGATTACCACAAAGCCCTCACGCCCGAAGAAAGTGCCCGCCAGATTATCCGGCATGTGGCGGACGGCGAGGTCTATGCCGACAAATTCGGTCTGCCCGAAGTGTTGAAGCGCTTTATCCGCACCCATCACGGCACATCTTGTGCCGCTTATTTCTACGCCCGCTTCCTGGAAGGCGGGGGCGACCCGCAGCACAAGTCCGGATTCTGCTATCCCGGCCCCAAGCCCAAAAGCGTGGAAGAGACCGTGGTGATGATCTGCGACTCGGTCGAGGCGGCTTCCCGCACGCTCAAGACCTACTCCGATGCCAGCATTTCCGACCTGGTGGACGGCATCGTGGAGGGCAAATTCGCGGAAGGCCAGTTCTCCGAATCCGAATTGTCCCTGGCCGGGCTCAAGACGGTCAAGGAAGAGATATGCAACTATCTGCATCAGGTGCATCACGCCCGTATCGTTTATCCGAAAATCAAATAACATTCAATAAACAGTATGAAAATCACAGAAAAAAAAGTAGATGATCTCAATTACAAGTTGAACCTGGAACTTGTAAAAGAAGACTATGCGGAGAAGAAAAGGAAAATGCTCGCAAGCATCCGCCGCGATGCCGAATTGAAAGGATTCCGCAAGGGAATGGCTCCCGCCGGTCTGATTGAACGCCTCTATGGCGAACGCGTCCTGTCGGAATGTATCAATGACTGCATTTCCGAGAGCCTTACTTCCTATATCAAGGAACATAATCTCAAACTCATCGGTGAACCTCTTCCCGAGGAGGGGCAGAGCACGGACTGGAATGCGGAGCCCGTCACCATCACCTTCGACTATGCCCTGCGTCCCGTGGTGAATCTGGAACTGTCGGCCAAGGATGAGATTCCTTATTATAACATCAGCATTTCCGACGCAGCCAAAAAGAGTCTCAAAGAGAGTACGCTCAAGCAGTATGGCGAACTTACGGACGGCGATAAGGCTGGCGAGGATGATTTCATCATCGTGGATTTCGTCAACGGTGAGACGAAAGTGGAAGATGCCTATGTCGCGCTGCGCAACGTGACGGCCGAGGCCAAGTCCGCCTTTGTCGGCATCAAGGCCGGAGACAGCATCGATGTGAATGTCGTCGAGGCTTTCGCCAACGAGACCGACCGCGCTTCTATGCTCAAATGCACCAAGGAGGAACTGGCCGCGATGGACCCCGTCTGGAAGATGACGGTCAAGACGGTCAAGACCTTCGCTCCCGCCAAGATGAATCAGGAGACCTATGACAAGATTTTCGGCGCCGACACCGTACACAACGCCGAGGAATTCGACGCCAAGATGGAAGAGCGCCTGGCCGCCGAGTATCGCAGCGAAGCTGATTTCCGTTTCGAAAAGGATGTCAAGGACTATCTGCTGAAAAAAGCCGGCATCACCCTTCCGGAAGACTTCCTCAAACGCTGGATCATCGTAGCGAACGAGGGCAAGTTTACCGCCGAGGATGTCGAGAAGGAATGGCCGATGTTCGTGGAGGATTTCAAATGGCAGCTCGTCCGTGACAGCCTGATGGAACAGTACAAGGTGACGGTCAGCCAGGAAGACCTGTTGGCTTCCGCCAAGGGCTTTGCCGCCTATCAGTATGCGATGTACGGCCTCAGCAACGTTCCCGACGAACAGATTGAGCAGTTTGCCAAGAGCATTCTCGCCCAGGAAAAGGAGAGCCGCCGTATCGAGGAGCAGGTGATGACCCAGAAAACCGTCGATGCCGTCAAAGGCGTCATCGGTCTCAAGGCGAAGAAAATCACCCGCGAAAAATTTGCCGAACTGAAATAAATATGAAGGATTTCGACCTCTTTGCCCGCAGCGAGGCCGGCGTCTCTTCGCTGACCTTGCACGGCTATCGCAGCGCCGTCAACGCCTACATCAACCCCTCCATCATCGAGGAACGCAAACTCAATGTGGCCGCGATGGATGTGTTCAGCCGCCTGATGATGGACCGCATCGTCTTCCTCGGTGTCGCCATCGATGACGATGTGGCCAACATCATCCAGGCCCAGTTGCTCTACCTGGCCTCGACGGACGCTTCGGCGGACATTTCCCTCTATCTCAACACCCCCGGCGGAAGCGTTTCCGCCGGTCTGGGGATTTACGATACGATGCAGTTGGTCGAGCCCGCCGTGGGGACCATCTGTACGGGAATGGCCGCCTCGATGGGAGCCGTCCTGCTCTGCGCCGGTGCCGAAGGCAAGCGTGCCGCCCTGCCGCACTCCCGCGTGATGATTCACCAGCCCCTGGGCGGTGTCAGCGGTCAGGCGTCCGATATCCTGATTGAGGCGAAAGAGATTGAAAAATGCCGCAGGGAACTCTACGAGATTATTTCCGCCCATACGCACCAGCCCTATGACAAGGTTTTTGCCGATTCCGACCGCAATTACTGGATGTCATCGCAGGAGGCGCTGGACTACGGAATGATCGACAAGATTCTCGGCGGGAAGAAGAAATAGGCTTGTATGTCCGACAAGAAGAAACTGAATCATTGCCTGATATGTGGACGTGATGAAAACCACGTCCATTTTTTGATGCAAGGTATGGAGGGCTTTGTCTGTGACCAGTGCATCGCTTCGATGTATGAATATCTGGAAACGGCCGGGCTGCTGGAGACCGCGCAGCCCCGGAAGAAGAAGCCGGCTCCTTCCCAAAAGAAACGGGCCGATTTTACGCCGAAGAAAATCCACGACTGGCTCGACCAGTATGTCATCGGGCAGGAGCGCGCCAAAAAAGTGCTCTCCGTCGCCGTTTACAACCATTACAAGCGTCTCGAAAACAACCTCGACACGGTCTCGGAGGTGGAAATCGAAAAGTCCAACATCCTGCTGGCCGGTCCGACCGGAACGGGCAAGACCCTCCTGGCCCGCAGCATCGCCCGGCTCCTGGATGTGCCTTTCACCATCGTGGATGCGACGGTGCTCACCGAAGCCGGATATGTCGGAGAGGATGTGGAAAGCATCCTGTCCCGTCTGCTGGAACAGGCCGACTATGATGTGGAGCGGGCCGAGCGCGGCATCGTTTTCATCGATGAAATCGACAAGGTGGCCCGCAAGAGCGACAATCCCTCCATTACCCGTGACGTGTCGGGAGAGGGGGTGCAGCAGGCGATGCTCAAACTGCTGGAAGGCAATGTGGTGAATGTACCCCCCAAGGGCGGGCGCAAGCATCCCGACCAGGAATATGTCCACGTCAACACCCAGAACATCCTCTTTATCTGCGGCGGCGCTTTCGAGGGTATCGAACGCCGCATCGCCCAGCGGCTCAATACGCAGGTCATCGGCTATGACGCTTCCGTGCGGCAGCAGGTGGACAAGGACAATCTGCTGCAATATGTCTCGCAGGAGGACTTCCGTGCCTACGGCCTGATTCCCGAAATCATCGGCCGTCTGCCGGTCATCACCTATCTCGACCCGCTGGACAAGGCGGCGCTCAAGCGCATCCTGACCGAGCCGAAAAATGCCATCGTCAAGCAGTATCAGGCGATGTTCGCCCTGGACGGCAAGGAACTCGTCATCGAGCCGGAAGTCCTGGATTTCATCGTGGAGACGGCGCAGGAGAAGAAAATCGGCGCCCGCGGCCTGCGGGCCCTTTGCGAGAAAGTCTTCACCGAGGCGATGTACGAGGCTCCCTCTTCTTCGCAGAAGGTCTATACCATCACCCTGGACTTTGCCAAGAAGTCTGTCTGAGTCCGTACCGTGAAAAAAACTCCCGCAGCAAGCCTCCCCGCTTCCGGCAGCGTCCGCTCCCGGAAGGAGTCGTTGCTGTACGGGGGCCTGGCGGCCGCTTCCGCCGTCCTGATGTCCCTGCCCTATCTGCTGCCGGGCTGCGGTTTCATCATGCTCTTCGCCCTGCTGCCCCTGCTGGCGCTCGAACGGGTGATGTACCAGGGAAAGGCCCGGGGCTTCTTTCTGTATGCCTGGCTGGGTTTCAGCCTGTGGAATTTCATCACCACCTTCTGGGTGTGCAACGCGACCCTCGGCGGAGGCATCTTCACGGGCTTTGCCAACGCCTTCAAGATGGCGCTGATTTTCCAACTTTTCCACTGGAGCCGCAGGCATTTGCGTGGCATCCTGCCCTGGCTCTTCCTGGCTTCGATGTGGATAGCCTGGGAGAAGATTTATTTCGATTCGCCCATCCCCTGGCCCTGGCTCATCTTCGGCAACGCCTTTGCCGGCAGCATCCATCTGGTGCAGTGGTATGAGTTTACCGGCACCCTGGGCGGCTCGCTCTGGGTCTGGGCCTCCAACCTGGGCCTGTTCGGCCTGATGACGGCTTTTTCGGACGGCCGCTGGTTCACCCGTTTCAATGCCAAGGCGCGTGTCGCGTCGGTCACGGCCCTTGTCCTGACGCTGACCGGCCCGATGCTCCTTTCCGCCGTCCTTTGGTTTGCCTGGCGTCCGCAGGAAGAGGGGAGTCTCGATGTGCTGATTTCGCAGCCGGACTTCGACCCCTATATGAAGTTTGAACTCTATTCGCAGCGCGAGCAGAACGCCGTCCTCGAGGAGCAGATGCGTACATCGCTCGGTGCTCCGCGTTCCGATGCCGTCCCTGCCTTGATTGCCGATACCGCTGCCCGCTCCGCGCTTCCTGCCGTCCCTGCCGGGCCCCCGCTTACAGACGCGGCTCCGCCTTGCGCCCCTCTGGCCCCCACGCTGATTCTGGCGCCCGAGACCTTCACTTCGCCGCTTTGGCTGCCCGGTCCCCGCGAGGATGCCACCATCCGTCATTTTGCCTCCGTGCTGGAAGACTATCCCGGAGCGACCCTGCTGCTGGGCGCTTCCGCCTACGAGCGGATAGAAAGTGAGGGACGCCCTTCCGATACGGCCCGCAAACTCCGCGACGGCCTGTGGTATGAGTCCCACAATTCGGCCCTGAGTTTCAATGCCGGTGCCCGCCGTCTTGATATGTACCACAAGTCCCGTCTGGTCCCGGCGACGGAGAGCACGCCTTTCCCCTCCATCCTCGGCCGTTTCGACGACGAGGTGCTCGGCGGCGTGCTGGCCCGCTGCATCGGTCAGGACGAGCCCTCCCTGCTTTATTGCTACGCTCCGGAAGTCCCGCCCGCCGATTCCGTCCGCAAGACCGCAGCAAGCGATTCCGTCAGCCGGACCGCGGCGGCCGATTCCCTCCAGCGACGGAAAGACATCCCCCTGGCCCCCGTCATCTGCTACGAATCCATCTTCGGAGACTATTGCCGGGGCTATGTGCAAAAAGGGGCGCAGGCCCTCTGCATCATCACCAACGACGCCTGGTGGGGAAATACGCCCGGCTATCGCCAACATCTGGATTACGCCCGTCTGCGGGCCGTCGAGACCCGCCGCGACATTGCCCGCAGCGCCAATACCGGCATCAGCGCCTTCATCAATCAGCGCGGGGAAATCACGGCCCGGACGCACTGGTGGACGCGCGAAGTTCTGCAGGGCCGTCTCTCCCTGAGCACCCGCCAGACTTTCTTCGTCCGTCACGGGGACATCACCGGCCGCGCCGCCACCTTCCTGTTCCTGCTTCTGCTGGCCCTCTGGCTCGTCCGCCTCCGGGAAGGATTTCGTTTGACGCGATTGATAAGGTGAAAGTTAAATTATTGCATTTCAATGATATGTTGTATAATGACCTATGCATTATTGCACAGGTCATTGTAAAATAATATAAAGATTTACAAAGAATTAACTTTCACCTATTGCTGATCGCTTATCTCCCGTC
>CAMNQO010000018.1 GCA_946549475.1 uncultured Bacteroidales bacterium | reverse complement strand
TCCATCCTGTTCGGGGCAAGCATCGTATGGTAGAGCGCCGTATAGAAGACGCTGCGCTGCGCCGCCGTCCCGCCCTCGACGGAGATGACGGACAAGGCCTCTTCCCAGACGGAGCGGGCCCGCCTGCGCAGGGTATCGAAATCCATAAGCGCCGTGACCGTTTCCGCAGCGGTTGTGCCTTCCGTCGTTTCGGCCAGAAGATTCGTGCGGGCGCCCTCTTCATCCACGCCGGAGAGCCCGACCCAAGCCGTCAGAACGGATATATCTTTCGGGAAAAGGAGCAGCCACCGTCCGTCGCCCAAGTCGCGGCAAGCGGTAACGGGAGAAGAAAAACGGGCGGAAAAGGCCATCACGCGATAGGGCGACCAACAGCCGAGCTGGCGGAAACCCTCCACCGTATGCTTATCCGGACACTCGAAGCGCAATTCGTGCACATGGACGGCATCCCCGCCGATACCATAGCGCATATCGACCAGCAAAGCCGGCGTGCCCGGCTCGTCAAAATGGTAACGATGCACTCCGACATGGGGCGTGGCTGTCAACTCGACCGTTATTCCATCGACTGGAAAAGCCACCCGGTAGTAGCCCGGCTCCGCCTGTTCATCCCCGTGGGAGAAAGGTAAAGGGGCGGGAAGGGCTTGCGCATTTCCGTCCGTCGCCAGCAACCCGGGGGTAAACAGAAAATCGCCCAGGTCGCCGCAGCCCGTACCGCTCAGATGGGTATGGGAAAAGCCCAGAATCAGCGAATCGCTGTAATGGTAACCGCTGCAGCCGTCCCAGGTCGTATTGCGGGTGTCGGGACTGAGCTGGACGAGGCCGAAGGGCGTGGTGGCGCCGGGATAGGTATGGCCGTGGAAGCCGGTCCCTACAAAAGGATCGACGGCATCAAAAGCCTGCTGATGGGAAATGCAGGAAGGCGCGGAAAACAGCAGGACTGCCGCAAGCAGCCCTGCACAGGAAGTCCAATGAAATCTCATCTTTAGTGAAAGTTTAACGGAGGGTGATACCGTTGAGCAGGCCAAGCTTGCCTTGGGCAATCAGGTCGAGTATCAATTCTCCGAAAAGGGTGTTCTGCCAGGCGAACCAGGGACGAGTGTAGTCGGCCGGATTGTCCACGTGGAAAGATTCGTGCATAAAGCCCGTGCCGGCATCGGTCAACATCAGCAGTTCGATGCAGGATTGGATCTCGGCATCGTCCGTTGCAGTCAGCGCTTTCATTATCAAGCTCATCGGCCAGGCCATATCATACCCCACATGCGGGCCGCCGATGCCCTCGCCGGCCTTGCCCTTGAAGAAGTAGGGATTGGAGTCACTCCAAACGAAACGGCGGGTATTCTGATAGATTCTGTCCCGGACGGGCACGTCGCAGAGATAGGGCAGGGACAGCAGGCTGGGTGCGTTGGCATCGTCCATCATCAGGGCGTTGCCGAAACCGTCCACCTCGAAAGCATAGATTTTGCCGTACACGGGATGCCGGACGACGGCGTGCTTTTTCAGGGCGGCATCCACTTCATCGGCCAGGCTGCGGCACCCGGCGGCCAATTCCGTCTCGCCATTGACCGTCTCCAGGATTTCGGCCGCCTTGCGCAGGACACTGACGGCGAAGAAATTGGAGGGAATCAGAAACTCATAGGTCGTGGCATCATCGGAAGGACGGAAGGAGGAAGCAATCAGGCCGCAGGGCTTGACGGGCGCGCCCATCCCGTCGCAGCACTTGGTGTCCAGCTGCCGCTCGGTGCGACGCTGGAAGTAATACGGCCCGTGACCGTCAAAACGCTGCTGCTCGCGGAAGGTCTGCAAGGTCAGACGGATGGCCTCCAGCCAATGCGGGCCGAACACGGAGCAGTCACCGGTCTCTTTCCAATAGGCATAGGCCAGACGGATGGGATAACAGTGGGAATCGATTTCCCATTTGCGTTCGTGAACCTCGGGGCGCATATCCGTATGGTCGGACATCCACTCCCCGCCGGTCGGACCGTCATTGAAGGCATTGGCATAGGGGTCGATGGCGATGAGTTTGAACTGCTGGTTGATGACGCCGGCAATCAGGCGGCGCAGCCCCTCGTCTTCTCCGCACAGGCGGACATAGGGCCACACCTGGGCGCCGGAATCACGCAGCCACATCGCATGGATGTCACCGGTATAGACGAAAGTCTCGGGTTGTCCGTCCTCATCCTCACGGAAATGCACGGTCGTGTCCAGGGTATTCGGGAAACAGTTTCCGAACATCCAGGCCAGCCGGGGATTGGTCAGCTGCGCCTGCACCTCGACGATGGTCTTTTCGACCGCCGGCGAGACAAACAGCCGCTCTGCTGCGGGAGGTCGCTGGCAAACATAATCCGCAAGCTGCTCCTGAGGCGCTTGTTGCGGAACATCGACGCATTGGCTTTCCCGGGGATTTCCACAGGAGGCAAACAACATCATAGCAGGCAGAAAGACCTGCCATTTCTTCATCATTTCACTCATCATTCTCCGTCTCTTTCTGCAAATTCTATGGTGTGAAGATAGTGTTCTCCCTTCATCGTGACCGTGGCGGTCGCCTTCATGTCGCGGCCCTCGATATCATTGCGGGTTTTCCAGGCATAATACCACGGCTCATCCTGGAAATCGAGGAAACGGTACACGCGATAGAAGCCGGGATCGCTGTCCATCGGCGTTCCGGTCTCGCAGTCGGTCTTCGAGTAGCCCCAGCGCTCGCCGCTGCCGTCCGAATAATCCACCCGGAAATAATAACGGGAATCGTGGTGGTCGGGATCGGCGTCCCAAGTGATGAAAAACTGGTCCTTGACCCCCTTCCACACGCCTTCGCCTTCATAGTTCATCGGAGACTGGAAAGTGATGCCCATCCCCCAGGGACGGTTCCAGAACCAGACGTTGGTCACCGTTCTGGCCTCCCACTTGAGGGTCTTGAAATCAAGGTTCAAGCAGACGACGCCCGCCGGAACGGGGGATGCGGCGGCCGTTTCTCCCTCCTGTTCTATGATATTGCCGCCGGCCGAAAGGCTGTAGCGACGGTTCTGGTCATCGGTGAAGGTCAGCGTACCGGCCTGCATCCGGACAAAGGAGCAGAAGGCCTCTTCCGAACGTGTCGTGATCACGCTCGACTTCACCTGGCTGACGGGCAGCAGATGGTCCATCTGCCGACTGCCGCCTTCGACGGCCGTTCCGCTCATCGTGAGGGTTTCCGGAAGGACCTCCACTTCGAAAGGAAGGGTCAGAATCAAGCTGCGGGGACTTCCCTCCTGCACGCCGGTCACAAATTCCACTCCTTTGAAGGTGCGGACTGTCCAGATGACCGTCACGCTGTGCCCAGGCTGGCCTCCGGCCAGTTTGGCGATACTTTTCAGCAGGGATGAGGAGACGGTCGCCGTCGGAAGGACGCCGGCCTTGTCGCTGAGAAGGGCATAAACCGGTCTGGAAAAGTCTCCGCCTTCCCGGTCGAAAATCACCTGATAACGGACGTTCCCGCCCATCGAATAGTCCCATTCCAGGACGAGGGACTGATTGATGCCGAGATCGACCGGACAGGCCTCGCGCGGCAGATAAGCCATCTGCGGAGCCTGAAGCGGCTTGTCATCCCAAGTTCTTTTGCTGCAGCCGGCCAGTGCGGCAAAGAGCGCAGCGAAGATCATCACATACTTTTTCATAGGCGTCAGAATTGTACATCCTTGATCAGACACATCGACTCGAAAGCCTGGGCGGCGCTGGTATAGGCACCCAGCGAGCCGCCGTCCGCCGCAGCCCGGACCCGGTAGGGCCAGGTGCTGAAATAGGAATTTTCCCAGACGACGGAAGGCTTCTTCTCGATGCCCTCGTTCCAGTAATACCAGCAATGGCGCAGCACATAGACGTAGAGTTCCCTGCGGATAGCTGGATCTACTTTGTCAATTTCCCGGTCGGCAATCATCCGGGCCGCCCAATGATAAAAGACGGCGTGGAAGATGGCGTTGTTTTCATCGGCCCCCTCGTTGCGCATGAAGAATTCCCCTTTATAGATTTCGTTCATCTCTTCGGACATCTGTCCGCGGGCGGCCATGATGCCTTTGCGCAGGTAGCCGACCTCGCCGGTCAGGTGCCAAAGCAGGCGTCCCGCCTCCATACAGGTGCCCTGGGTATAACTCAGGGGAACATCCGCCGCACGCAGACGGCCGACCGCATCCATCGCCTGGATATTCTGGTCGAAGCAACGGAAGGCTTCATCAAGATATTGCTCGTACTCTTCCTCATTCCCGTTCTGCCGGGCATAGCCGGCCAGCATGCAGGCATAGATGCTGCCGGGACCGTTGGTACACTCGTTGTAGGTCTTCAGGTCGGTCCATTTCCAGGGGAGCCAGGGATATTGGCTGACCGCGAAACGGGGCCGGACACATTCGTCCCAGGTGGACTTGGCCGCCGTGAGATATACTTCTTCGCCGGTCGCTTCGTACATCTGTATCAGGGCGATGCCGATCCAGATGGTATCATCGGTAAAGTCGTTGCCGAAGCCGTAGGTTCCGCGCCACTGGGGGTTGTTGTAATAGTCGGGATTGTTGCCGAATTTGCCGAACCAGCGGGACATATAATTTTTCAGGGTGGCGGCCGTCACATCGTCGCTGTCCTTGATGCGGTTGTACCATTCGACCATCACGGCCATCGCGTGGGCCTGCTGCCAGTAACACCACCAGTTGCCCCCTTTGCGGTTGTACTCGCTGTAGGAAAAGACGCCGTCGGCCCGGTCGCCCCGGTTGACATCGCAGTAGAAACGCTTGATGAAGGCGGAGGATACGGAATCCGCGACGCCGGGCCAGTCCACTTTCTGCTTCATATAGACCCGTGTCTCTTCACCGGCGGTCTTGCCTCTTCCCGCGTCGGGGTTGGTAATGGACATATAATCTTCTTCACAGGAGGTGAAGGAAAGGAGGGCGAGCAGTCCGATCAGCGGATATGTCATCATATTGTGCTTCATTGATTTTTCTATTTGAATTGATATTCGTGCCACCAGGAACCCGCCTCGTTGTCGGCGTTAAGATGCAGGATCACGTCAAGCGGACGGCCGCAGTCTGCCGGCAGGTAATTCCAGCAAACGCCCCAGAAACTGTCTTTCATGTTTTCCGGCGTATAGAAATGGACGCGGAGATAGTCCGTGGTGTAAGCCGGACCCAGCAGGGCCTCCGTTCCGAGATAGACCGTACTTCCGTCCGCGAGCTTCATGTCGAAACGATGGCGGCTGTCGCCGGCCGTATTGTCGGAAATGGTGTTGGGATAATCGCTGAGTTTCCAGACGCCTTTTCCCTGATAGACCATAGTCTGACGGTCGGTAGTCGCCTGATTGTCCGCCCAGCAGGCGGCATAGTATTCGATTTTCTCGACATCCCGGACGCTCCAGAGCATCGCCGTGAAGTCCATCTGGAGCCAGCAGATGCGGGTATCGCCGGAGAGGCTGTTGTCCACGGCGGACGCGGAGGCGGAGAGGGTGCCGTCCGCATTCAGGACATAGTAACGACCCAGATTATCCTTCACCTGGAAATTGCCGCCGGCCTGCATCCGTCCAAAGGTCTCGAAGACGCCTTCCTGACGGCCGCTCTTGTCGATACCCTGGGAGGGAACCGCCCGGGTGACATCCTCCATGGCGCTGCCTTGCAAAGTCAGGGAAACGGGCAACGGATCCATCGAATTCATCGTATGCAGCACCATCTGGCGGGCGCTGGGGTAAATGACGCCGCCGATGCCTTTGGATGCACGGACCGACCATTGCAGGCTGCCTTCGCTGTCGCTGGCGATGCCGGCGGCGCGGGCAAAGGAATTGAGGGTCTTGGCCGGGATGCTGACATAGTTGCGGGAGCCGCCGGCCTGGGCGGCCACACGGCCGACCGGGGCGCTGAAATCGCCTCCTACTTTGTCGAAAAGGAC
The DNA here is from genome assembly GCA_946549475.1 of uncultured Bacteroidales bacterium. Taxonomy (GTDB): domain Bacteria; phylum Bacteroidota; class Bacteroidia; order Bacteroidales; family UBA932; genus Cryptobacteroides. The sequence goes on along the minus strand of CAMNQO010000018.1, from coordinate 10,242 downwards.
CTCATACAGGACATAACCGTTGTCTTCGGCCATCGCCGGCCCCCACTCGAAGGAGACGGGCCTGCCTTTGGTCAGGTCATTGTGGCTGCCGTCTTCCGGCAGATACAGTCCCGTACCGGCGACAATGTTGAAATTGATGTCACGGCCTTTCCCGAGGCAGGAAACCATCAGCATCAGGACGGCCAGATAAGAGATATACTTTTTCATACACATTCGTTTTGAACGGTTTACCATCCGGGATTCTGGGTCAGTCCGGCCACCTGGTCGCGTTCCGACTGGGGAATCGGGAACCAATATTTGATGGCATAGGGGCTCTGGCAGACGATGGTCGTGCCGTCGGACATAAAGGGAGCCCCCGTCGCCGTACCGGTCAGATAATAACCTCCCGTCTCGGCCAGGGCCGGTTTGTCGAGCAGGGCCCAGCGGCGCAGGTCGAAGCAGCGGCGGCCTTCGAGAGCCAACTCCACCCGGCGTTCCAGCCGGATGGCCTCGCGGATATCGGAAGCGGGCATCGCGCAGTATGCGGCGTCGAAACCGGCCCGCTCACGCAGGGGACGGATGGTCTTGTCCCAAAGTTCCGAGGTCAATTGTCCGGTCTCAAAGAGGGATTCCGCATACATCAGCAGAATGTCGGCATAGCGGATTTCCATCAGCGGCTTGCAGGAATTGCGGCCCGGCCCGATGGTCTCGGGAGCATAGTTCTTGAGGGTATAGTAGCCGGTCGCCGTACGGTCTTGCGAGCCGTTGTAGTCATCGGCCAGGGCAGGATCGTCCTCGCGGGCCCGCTTGGCGTCCTCTTCCCGTGTCCAGCAGGTATATTTGCCTTCGGCGTCCGTCTTGACCTTCGCACCGATGACGACCGGCACTTCGATGCGGCAGCCGTTGTAGGCGATGGTGGTGTAGAAACGCTTGTCACGCCCGTTGTAATCGGTATTGGCCGCGACGCTGCCGTCCGTCTTGCGGAAACAGTTGACCAGTTCCTGCGTCGGGGAGAACTGGACGGTGCCGCCGGAGCCGATGGACTGGGGGATGCGCTCGCCCGTCCCCCATCCGCGGACGATTTTCTCCACGCCGCCGTCGCTGGCATATTCGATGGTCATCATTGATTCAGGACCGTAATGCCCGCTGCGGAAAAGTTCATCATAGTCGGCCGCCAGGGCGTAACTGCCGTAGTCGGAGCTTTCCACCAGACGGGCGCACTCCCTGGCACAGTTGGCGAAATCGTTGTTGAGCAGATAGGTGCGGGCCTTGAGCGCGATGGCCGTTCCGCAGGTATAGCGACCGTTTTCGGCAGCCGGGATGGCGGTATTCTTGGGCAGGTGCGCGGCAGCATACTCCAGTTCGTCAAGGATGAACTGACGGATTTCGTCCGCGCTCCTGCGGGTCATCTGCAAGGTCTCCGCATTGGTGGGATTGTGGGTAAAGAAGGGCACGTCGCCGAACCAGGTTATCAGCCGCAGGTAAGTGAAAGCCCGCATCAGCCGCCATTCGGCCTCGTAACGCGCCTTCTTCTGCTGACTGACATTCATCCGGTCGAGATTGTCCAGCGCCGTGTGCAGGGTACGGAATTCCTGGTAGCAGGAGTTCCACTCGTAGGCAAAACGTCCGTTCTGCGTCGTGGCCATACCGGTCGCGACGGAAAGGTCGTCCCCGCTGTGACGGCTGCCGAAGACATCGTCGGAGAGAAGGTTGTTGCGCCAATAGACTCCGTCGTTCCAGCACTGGCTGTAGCCCAGATACAGGGCGGCATCGACATTGTCTTCGTAGAGCCAGAAATTGGCGTCCGTATAGGAATTGGTAGGATATTGCTCGATGCCCACACAGGCGGTCATCAGCAGGAAAGCGGCGTAAAAGAACAACTTTTTCATCTTTTTCCCTCCTATGGTTAAAATACGATATTGATACCGCCGCCGAAGTAACGGAGCGTCGGATAGTTGCGGGCTGAGTTGGCGCCGCCGCGTCCCATATTGCTGCCGAATTCCGTACTTTCCGGGTCGATGAAGCTGTATTTGGTCAGCGTCAGGGGATTCTGGCAGTCGAAGAAGATGCGCAGGCTCTGGCAGTAGAACTTGGTCGTCCACTTCTTGGGCAGGGTGTAGCCGACCTGGATGTTCTTCACACGCATATAGGCGCCTTCGAGCATATTGAGCTGCGAGCCGGGCTGTCCCCAGTTGTTGACCTGGCTGACGGAACCGAACGCGGTCAGACGGGGCCAGCGGGCGGAAGTGTTGTCCGGCGCCCAGTAGTCCAGCTGATGCGTGTACATCGTCGTTCCCCAGTCCACGTGGAAGGGCTCGAAGAGTTCGCCGCGGACGGCGCTGGTCCGTTTGAGCACACCTTGCAGCATAAAGCTCACGTCCAGTCCCTTCCATTTGAATCCATATTGGAAACCGAAAGTATAGCGCGGGAAGCCGTAGCCCAGATAGGTCCGGTCCGCCTCGTTGATGACCCCGTCGGCGTTGATGTCCACATATTTTACGTCGCCCGGACGGAGTTCGGTCCGGTCGATGGTGGCGGGCACGGCGCTGTGGAGGATTTCCTCGTAGGTGGAGAAATATCCGTCCGTCTTGTAACCGTAGTAGGAATTGAGCGGCAGGCCTTCCATCGTCAGGACCGTCACGCCGTCCACGGAATGGATGGCGGGCGTTCCGTATTTGATGACTTTGTTCATCGAGTCGGCGAGGTTGAAGGAGAAATTATGGGTGAAGTCCCCGTGGACCAGGTCGTAGGAAACGGTCAGTTCCCATCCCGTATTGTCCATTATGCCGCGGTTTTCCTTGGCGATGCTCGCCCCGAACATTCCCGTCACGATGGAAGGCAGGAGGATGTCGCTGGTACGCTTGTAGAACCAGTCGAAATTGACATTCAGGGCATTCTTGAAGAAGGAAGCGTCCAGACCGACATTGAATGTACGGGCCTTCTCCCAGGTCAGGGCTTCGTTGCCCATCGTGAACATCAGGCCGGACACCGCCTTGCCGTTGAAGGCATAGGCGTTGGACCAGATGCCGTAGGTGGTCATGAAATCGTACAGTCCGACATCCTGCTGGTTGCCGTTGAGACCGTAGGAGGCGCGGAGCTTCAAGTCGCCGCAGGCCGCCTTGTATCCCGACATGAAAGGTTCGTCGGACGCCCGCCAGCCCAGGGATACGGCCGGGAAGAAACCGGCGTTGCGCACCTTGAGGAACTTGGAGGACATATCGTAGCGGGCCGTAAACTCGACATAATATCTGTCCGCATAGGAATAGCCCACCCGGCCGAAGAAGGAACGGAGCGCGCTGGCGCTGTTGTTCTGCGAAGACAGGGAGGTGCTTTCATCGATGACGGTGTCCGAAGAAGGCTGGTTGAGATCGTTCAGATAACTCTTGGCCACGGACATGCCATAGTATTTGTTGGACTCCTGCGACCAGCCCAGCAGCGCGTTGACGCTGTGGACCTTGGCGAAGGTCCGGTTGAAATCCAGGAGCAGCTGCGTATTGAAATAGGTGCTCCGGCCCGTCCATTCGTCGGCAGGCGTAGTGATGTTGCCGCCCCTGACCGCTTGGGAGGGCGAAGACCAGTTGGGGCCGTCGTCCGTTCCGACCAGGTAGGCGTGCTTGTCGGTGAAACGGTGCTCGTTGCGGCTCTCGGCGCTGAGTACGCCCCGGAACTTGAGTCCCTCGATGATTTCAATGTCCAGGTTGAAGGTGCCGGTGAGATATTCGTTGTCGTACTTGTTGCTGCCGCCGGCCATCAGGTCGGCCAGCACCGTGCCGGGACTGCCGTACTTGTAGTTGTTGGAATAGAAGATGCCGTTCTCGTCCACCGTCCGCAGGAACCAGTAGGTCGGGAAACGGACCATATCCGCAAAGAACAGGCCGCCGATGACCGGGGAAAGGGTTTCCGCACGGGTATAGCTCACATTGGCGCCCAGTTTGAAACGGCCCCATTCGGTCGTGAGCGCCGTACGGACATTGTAGCGGTCGTTGCCGTACTTGGGCCCGACGTAATTGGAGTTCTGGTTGAAGAAGGAGCCGGACACCATATAAGTGGTATGGGCCGTACCGCCGGTAACGCTCAGGCTGTAGTTCTGCTGGAGCGCATTCTTCATCGCCTGCCGCATAAAGGGTACACAGTCGCCGTGCGCCTTGAAACTCTCGATATCCTCGATGGTGAAGACGGGGTCGTAACCGACATTGGTCAGGGCCTCGTTGCGCAGGATGGCATTCTGCCAGGAGGGTACCGCCTGGTAGAGGATATGCGGATTCTGCACGCCGGCCTGGGCGCTGAAACGGACTTCGGGCGCCTTTTCCCGCTTGCCCTGCTTGGTTGTGATAAGGATGACACCATTGGAGGAACGGGCGCCGTAGATGGCGGAGGAACCGGCATCCTTGAGGATATTGATGGACTCGATATCGTTGGGATTGAGGTCGTTCATCCGGCTGGCGTCGGCCTGGGGCACCCCGTCGATGACGACGAGCGGTGTATTGCTGCCCATCGTACTGACGCCGCGGATGGAGATGTTCATTCCGCTGTTGGTCGGGTCGAAATTGCTGGTCTGGATGACCAGGTTGGCGGCGGCGCCCTGCAGGGCCTGCTGCACATTCGCGACCGGACGGTCCGCCAGCGCTTCGCTGTTCACGGAAGCGATGGAAGAAACGATATGCTTGCGCGTCGTCGTTCCGTATCCGACCACGACCACCTCGTCCAGGAAATTGTTGTCTTCTTCCAGGATGACATCGATACGTTTTTGCGCACGCACCTGGACGCTTTGCGAGGCATAACCGATGCTGCTGAACTCAAGGACGTCCGTATCGGCCAGACCGGACAGCGAATAATTTCCGTCCAGATCCGTCACGGCTCCGCGTGTCGTACCTTCCACCATCACGGAAGCGCCGATGACCGGCTGGCCGGAGGCATCCGTCACCGTTCCGGCAACAGCGATGCCGGACTGGGCCGCAGCCGGACAAACCAGGAACCGCCCCAAGAGCAGAACGGACAGTACGGCCCGGAGCATACGGCAGAAATGTTGGGATCGTTTATTCATAAAACAAGATATTTTCAAAAACAAATTTATACAAACCCCCAAATGTTTCCTGTACGAAATCGTGCCTAATTTGTACGAATAATTTGCCGGACACGACAAAATTAAGTATCTTTGGAAAAATCTGGCCTTAAAATGAGCAAGAAAAGCATATTCCTCCTCTTGTGTCTCCTCGCACCGGTGACGGGACGCGCCGATTTTATCCGCAACATCTCCTCCCGGGAGGGATTAAGCAACAATTCCGTATTGAGTCTGGCGCAAGACCCGCTGGGGCGCATCTGGACGGGAACCTGCGAAGGCCTCAACATCTGGGACGGCGTCCGGATGACATCTTATTCAACGCGCGCGGGCGGGAAAGGCGCCTTGTCGGGAAACCTGATTGAAAAAATCCATTTCTGTCCCGGACTCGGCGCCTGGATTGTAACGGACTATGGGCTCGACCTGATAGACGAGAATATGCAGATCCGGCGCTATGACCAGTTTCGGGGAATGTACCGGATGCTGGCATGGGACTCCGCTTCGCGCTGCATGGTACTCACGCAGGCCGGAAAACTTTTCCGCTTTGACGGAACGGATTTCCATGAAATCCCCTGTCCGTCCCTACTCCGGCACGGGCGTTTGCTGGACAGCCGCAGCATGGGTGAAACCCTGCTCATCTGCACATCGGAGGGCCTGTTCATGGCCGGAGACGACATGAAAGAACTGACTCCTGCCGCCGACATCCGCCTGCGCTTCGCCCAATGCCATGCGGGCGAAGCCTATCTCGTAGGAGAGGACGGCATCCTGTACCGATATGACTACCGGGAAGGACGGCTCTCCTACCAGACCGGCCTGCAGGAAGAAATCCGCCGGCACGGAGAAATCCGGAGCATCGTGCGGGACGGAGACGACATCGTCATCGGTTTCCTTTTCGACGGAGTCACCCGCCTGGTCTGTCAGCCGGAAAAGGCCGAACGGTACCGGCATACCCGTCTGGAGATACAATGCGGCGTTTTTGACATTCTCCGGGATGCCACGCAGGACATCCTCTGGGTGGCTACCGACGGATACGGGCTCCAGATGTACGCCCGGGGACCCTATACTTTCCACAATTGGCATTATGGGCGCATCGGATCCTACTCGACACCGGTGCGCGCCCTCTGCAAAGACCGGCGGGGCAATCTCTGGGTCGGTACCAAGGGAGAAGGACTGATGCAGTTTCCCGCCTTCACGCCCGGGAAGGATGCGCCTTCCGTACACCGGACATTCACGCGGGACTTGTCCGATCCGGCCGTATTTGCCCTGAAAGAGAGCCGCAGGCCGCTGTTGTGGATCGGGACGGAAGGAATCGGCATCGATTATTATTCCTATACGGACCGGAAGATCCATCACCTCGCCGGCGACCTGCCCGAGGCATTGCGATACATCCATTGTTTCCAGGAAAGTGAGGACGGGACCCTGTGGGCGGCGTCGGTCGGCAAAGGCGTTTTCAAAATCACGCTCGGAGGCAAGGCAGACCGTCCGGAAGCCCTTTCCTGCCGGAAACTGGACTTCGGCCCCTTGCGCAATGATTCCGAATTTTATTTTACGATGACGGAGGACAGGGACGGAAGCCTGTGGATCGGCAGCCGGGGCAGCGGACTGATCCACTACGATCCGGCGACGGACAGCAGCCGCGTCTATACGCTGGACGATACCGGCTCCCCGGCTTCCAATGACATCTGGTCCGTTTTCCGGGACAGCCATGGGCGGCTCTGGATCGGTACGGGAGGCGGACTGTTCCGCTTCGGAGAAGACGGCATGACAAGCACTGCGGTCGTATGCCTGATTCACGGAATCGTCGAAAATCCGGACGGGGATCTGTGGTTGAGTACCAACAACGGTTTGATCCGCTACTTTCCCCAAACCGATGACGCTTTCCGCTTCGGTCACAATTTCGGTCTGAAAACCCTCGAATTTTCAGACGGCGCCGCATTTACCGACCGGGAAGGACTGTCCTATTTCGGCGCCACCAACGGCTTTACGGTCATCGAAGAAAGCCCCGTCCCCTTCACACCCCGCTCGCCGGCCCTCTCCATCCTGGGATTCAAGAAAAACGGCAAATCCATCCCGCTTTTCCGGGCTCTGCCGGACAATACGATCACCTTGCAGCCCGGAGAATGGCTGGAGAGCGTGGAAATATCGGCGATGGACTTCGTCGATACCGAGAATTACCGCTATTTCTACCGGATTGCCGCATTGGGCGGGTCTTGGAACGAATGTCAGCGGAACGTGACGCTCCCCCGCCTTCCCGGCGGGACCTATACGCTGGAGCTGCGCTGCGAAAATCCGGGGAGCGGATTTATCAGCCCGGTCACCGCCCTGAAAATCGAAGTATTGTCTCCTTTCTACCTGACGACGGCGGCAAAAGCGTTTTATCTGCTTCTGGGCTTGTGCCTGCTGTGGGGAACCCTCCGGCTGCTGACGGCACGGAACGAAAAGAAATACCGGAAACGGCTGGAAGAGTTGGAGAAGATGCGGAAGGAAGAGTTGCACGCCTCGCAACTCAAGCTTTTGCGCGATGTCGCCGTACAAATCGAGCGGCCGTCCCTGATGCTTGCCGCACCTATCCACCAGATTCTCAACTACAGCCGTGCCGATGAGTATGTCAGGGCCTGCGCGGAAAACGCCCGGCATTACAACGACAAAATCAACCACACCCTCCAATTGTTCCATGAACTGACGGGAGACGAAGAAAAGCGGCAGCATCCGGATGTAATGATGTTTTCTCCCCACGACATCCTTTCGGAATTGATGGAAACTTATTCGGACATCGCCGGCAAACGGAAAGTCGCTTTCCGTTATGAGATACCGCCCCATTTGATATGGGTCGGCTCTCCGCGCCTGCTGGTGATGACGACCGATATGATCCTTACGGATTTATTTTACCACCTGACGGACGGGGGATGTATCACGCTGGAGTTGTCTGGCTGCGAAAACGAAGAGGCGCTCCGGATGCACATCGGCACGGACGGGAATTGGCCGGACTTGGAAAAGGCCCGGCTGATGCTGGACGAAAACCAGGCCTTGGATTATATCCAGAGCCACTTGCGCAAGAGCCTGACCATCCAGGATGAAATGCGGCTTGCCGTATGCCGCAACTGGGTTGCACAGATGGGCGGAGAGATCAGCGTCGGGCAGGAAGGGGAAAAGCGCATCTTCCGGATTACACTCCCCCGCATGATCTTGTCTGAAGACCGTCCCGCCGGACAACAGGAGATGGCGGCCGGAGACATTGCGGACAGCGCGAATTATGCGCCGGCCGCCCATCTGCTGCAAAAGACGGAACTGCCGGAAAGTCCGCTCCCGGGACTGGATATGAAGTCCATGTTCGTCCTTGCGGTCAATTCCGATGTCAACAAATCCGTCACCCTTCTGTTCCAGAACGATTTTGAAATCCGGATTTTCTCCCGGGCGGAGGATATCAGCGCGGCTTTGGAGGGCAGACACCCCGACATCGTCATCGGAGAGTGGATGGGACACGCCCCCGAAACGGAAGCCCTGATCCTTTCGCTCAAGGAGAACAAGGCCACCGTACAGATTCCTGTCATCCTGATCGCCCAGGAGCAGGGCGATCTGCCGGCCGACGCCTGGGTGACCCTGCCGCTCAACGCGAAAGCCTTGAAATTTGCCGTAGAACAAAGCCTGCGCCGGACCGAATCGCTCAAAAGTTATTTCAACTCGCAACTGAGCATCTACGCATTCAGCGATGGACGCCAGTTGCATCGGGAAGACAAGGAATTTCTGGAAAAACTCTACCGGGTCATCCGCAACAATCTGCAACGAAGCGATCTGACGACGGCCGTCATCGCTTCCGAAATGAATATGAGCCTGCGCAAACTCTACAGCCGGATGAACGGCCTGGTCAACATCACGCCCAGCAACATCATCCGGGAATATCGCCTGACGTATGCCGCCCAGCTGCTGCTGAAAACGAAACTGACAACCAGCGAAATCATCTGGCAGGCCGGATTTACCAACCGGGGAACCTTCTTCAAGAACTTCCAGGAGAAATACGGCTGCACGCCGAAAGCCTACAGGCAGGCCCGGGGAGAAAGCGCCGGGCCTGCCGAATCGGAATAAGCGAAGGGCGTTCTATTTCAACTGACGGAAACTGGCGGCAAAACCACCGCCCGGCGCGGCCGTGAGCGTCAGGACATCCTCCGAAGTGACCGTACGCTTCTCAATCCGGTAAGCGGCGTTGTTGGTCTGATAATGGGCGTCCTCCGCATCCAGATAAAGCGTCACTTCGTATTTTCCGCCTGCTGTCAGGAAATCCAGCGGCACGTCGAAACTGCGGCGCTGCTCATCCGTCACGCCGCCCAGGAACCACCGGCCGTCCTTGCGGGCCTTGCGGGCGACGACGATATAGTCTCCCGGCTCTGCGAAAAGATAACGGCTCTCCTGCCAATCGCACGCCACATCCTTGATAAACTGGAAAGCGTCCATGTGTTTGGCATAGTTCTGCGGCAGGTCGGCGGCCATCTGCAGCGGCGAGTACATCGTCAGATAGAGCGCCAGCTGGTTGGCCAGGGTCGCCTGGACATGGGAGCCGTTGTTGGGGCTGAAGGTCGAGATATCGGCTTCGAAGATGCCGGGCGTATAATCCATCGGGCCTCCGTTCGGACGGGTGAACGGAAGGATGGTCACATGTTCGGGCACCGTCCCGCCGAAAGCCTGGTACTCGGTTCCGCGGGCCGACTCGTTGCCGATGAGGTTGGGATAGGTCCGGCAGAGTCCGGTCGGACGGATGGCTTCGTGCGCGTTCACCATAATATGGTGCCTGGCCGCCTGGGTCACGGCATAGAGGTAATGATTGACCATCCACTGGCCGTAATGATATTCTCCGCGGGGGACGATATCGCCTACATAACCGGACTTGACCGCATCATAGCCATAACGGTTCATCAGGCGGTAGGCGTCCTCCATATGCCGCTCATAATTGCGGGCCGAAGAGGAAGTCTCGTGGTGCATCATCAGTTTGATGCCCTTGGAATGGGCGTATTGGTTGAGCGCCGGCAGGTCGAAATCCGGATAGGGCGTGACAAAATCGAAGACGGAATCTTTCCATGTACCGACCCAGTCTTCCCAACCGATGTTCCATCCTTCGACCAGCAGCTGGTCGAAGCCGTGTTCGGCGGCGAAATCGATGTAGCGGCGGACATTCTCGTTGTTGGCGCCGTGACGGCCGTGCGGCCGGGCCT
>CAMNQO010000017.1 GCA_946549475.1 uncultured Bacteroidales bacterium | reverse complement strand
GCTTTCAATGTGGCCGGCGTGGTCGGATTGCTGAACGACGGCCTTGTTGAGAAATGCCGCAATGCGGCAAATGTGACGGGGGTGAATCATTGTGTGGGAGGCATTGCCGGCCGTTTCCTGGGCGGTACCGTCCATCTTTGCTATTCCGCCGCTACGGCCACGATTACCGGTGCCTATATGGTCGGCGGTCTGGGCGGATATGTGGCAGGAAACAACAATGATATCCTTATTATCAACAGTGCCTCTCGTTCGGCCGTTACTTCTACGGGAGCGGATGGCAATGGCACCAATTGCAGTACGGGCGGCCTGGTGGGGTATTTGTATAAAAACACTTACGATGCCGTTCTGGCCAACTGTGTCAATCTCGGGGATGCCGTCATTCAGAATACGGCCACCGCAGCCAATGTCAATATCGGCGGCATAGCCGGGTATGCAATGAATGCGACGATTCGGAATTGTTATGCCAACCGGGCGACGGGAACGCTTAAGTATATGAACGGCACGGCCGTACCGACGACGTCCGGTTCCGCCTATGGGGGAATATGTGGCTTTTTAAATGGAACGGCCGTCCTCAAGGATTGTTATTACCGCTGTGACGGAGCCGGCAGGACCGGTGCTTCGACGACTGTTGTAAACCATACGCAATTGACGATTGCGCAGATGAACAGCGAAGCGACCATCACCCGCATCGACCTCAGCATGCCCAGGACGATAACCAATGCATATTTCCGTATTTCACTGGCCTTCGGGGCTTCTACGGCGACGACCGGTAATGTGACAGACAGCAACTTGATCGTCTATACTACCTCCACCGGAGACAGCATCAAGATGAGCAACTGGACCCGGCCGCCCGAAGTTGCATTTCCTTCCTATCCCTTGCCGCTGACCCTGTACAACCTCGGTACGAACTACTACGCCAACTGACGCACCACAATCCGGCCAACTGCCGTGCCGGCAGTCGCGTCATCAACCCGTGCCGGCAGCCGCGTTTACTGCATTTCGAGGAAGATGCGGGCGATGCGGTTGCCGGCGGCTCCTTCGCAGACATACAGATCGTCGCCGTAGCCGCAGATGCCATTGCTGCGGGTAAGGGTGGCCAGGTCCGCCGTGGAGCGCACGGCACCGGTGGTGTAGGGGATGCCGGCCATCGTATGGACGGTGCCCCGGGCGTAATCGCCCTCCTCGCCGGGAATCAGTACGCGGATATGGGCGTAATCGGCGTTGGATTCGGACCACCAGATCCAGCCGTTTCCATCCATCCAGATGCCTTCAATGAGTCCGAGGGTGGCCGACCGGGGATTGCCGGCGTCACCGTCGGTGAAGGTGCCGGCCGTATGTCCCGAGCCCGTACCGGCGAGGATGGCATTGCTTCCGTCCTTTCCGATACGGAAAAGATACGATTGCCCGGCGGTCGCCGCTTCGCTGCCGGCGATCATCCAGGTCTTGTCGTGCGAACGGGCCATGGTCCCGAGATAGGCGGGAACGGTCCATTGGTTTTTCAGGCTCGTCCCGTCGTACTGACGGATGAGACTGCCTCCGGCAGAGGCCGCTTTTCTCCACATGACATACATCAGACCTTCATCGTCAAATTGCACGGCCATCTGATCCGTGGTATATGACCCTTCCGCAAGGGTGCCGGGGATGTCGATCTCGCTGATGGCCGTTACGGCAAGGCTCTGCCCGTCAATCCGTCCGAGAAGGGGGGCCGCCGTTGCGCTTTTCAGGCAAAACCAATAATCGCCGTTGCCGTCGCTGCAGCCGTTCCAGGGATGTTTGCTGATGAATCCGCACCCCTCGGTCTCCATGTGGGCGATGGTGGTCACCTGCCCGCTCGTCAGGTCCAGCCCCCGGATGGAGTACCGTCCGTTGCGCTGCGTGAACCAGAGCCGTCCGTCCGGACCGGGGGTGATGCCCTGAGGGACATTCAATGTCGCTGCCGTTCCTATTCCGTCCGCACTTCCCGCCGTACCGCTGCCGGCGACCGTTTCCACTTTGCGGAGCCAGACTCCGGACGCGTTTGCCAGATCCAGGGTGAAAGGCTTGACCGTGTTGCGGGAGAAGGTCCGGGAGGGGAGAGGGAAAGCGTAGATACCCCGTTTGGTCATCACTTTGACCGTCCCGGAGAAAGTTCCGGGAGCGACGACCATCCAGACGCTTTGTGCCGTCGCACTCAGGGAGAGGGCCGAAACCTGCGTTTCCGCATGGGTTCCGCCCAGTCCGGAGATGGCCAGCGTCGAAGCATCGTAATATTTGACGGCGGTCAGGTCGAAAGTGAAGGGACCGCTAAGTCCGCTCTCGTTGCTGTCTAAAGACACGCTGTAAACGGGCAGCCCCGACAATCCGTCATCCGAAGTCAGGATATCAAAGCGCAGGATGGCGCCGAGGTTGCACATCGGCATGACATCCAGGTCAGAGCCGGAGGCCAGTGTGGCTGCGACCGTATAGGGAAGTCCGGCCTGCGGCATCGCATCGGCATCGTAGTGGTCGCCGGCTTGTACCTGGCACGCAGGAATCCGCATCGTGACCGAGGCGGGATTGCTGCCGGCCGCAGACGACCAGGGGTAGTAACAGTAGATTTTACTGCCGGCGGCAATGGCGGAAGCGGAACTGACCGTAAAGGTGCTGGGGGCCGAAGAAGAGCCGACCGCAATTTCTGACGAGCCGTTGGCCGTCGAACCGGCGAAATAGCCCATCGCATCCCCGCTCTCCCAGGCGAAGGCCCTGGTGCCGACGGAGGCTTTGGCGGACTCGCCGAGGGAGAAGGTGCAGTGCCATCCGGGGGTCTGCCGCCCGTCCGTCGGGGGCGTATCGATTCTCTGGCAGGATGCAAAGGCGAGAGAAAGATTCAGCAGACAGAAAAACAATATCTTTTTCATAAGGCGTGACTGTGTTTAGAGTGCTTCTGTTTCATCGTAGGACCAGAGTTCGGTACCGTCCTGCTCGTCGAAATGCTTTTCAACATACATCCGGCTGATGCGGTTGCCGTTCACCCCTTCAAGGATGTACAACGCATCCTGGTAGAAGAAAATGCCGGTGGGGTAGGCAAAGTTGGACAGGTCGGACCAGGAACGGACCAGCGGCCAGGTGGGATGGGTCCAGGTGTAGCCCTGCGAATAGGGAATGCCGGCCATCGTGCGGATGCTCCCTTTCGTATAATCGCCCGTATCATCCGGAATCAGTACGCGGATGACTCCGTGGTATTTCGCGACGCCGCTCGTAGTCCAGTTGCCTCCTTCCGTGAACCAGATCCATCCGTTGTCGTCCACGGCAAAACCGCAGATGGAGCGGACACGCGCCGTTAACGGATTGCCCGGTGTGCCGTCCGTATAGGCATAGGTGCCTGTCAGGTCCGTATGCGTCTGGCCGTTCGGCCGTCCGGCAATCACTTCGTATGTCCCGTCGGCGGGATTGATAAGCAGCAGATTGGCGGGAGCGCCGGTAGGCCCGGCCAGCAGCCGGCTCTTGTCCGGCAGGATGTCCAGACAGGCGGTATTGCCGGGCAGGTCGTAGGTGCCGGTCAGGTTCAGGGCGGAGTCGAATTTGAGCAGTTTACTGGTGTCGGTGATACGGCAGAGGATGAACATGTTTCCGTCGGCATCGAATTTCAGTCCCATCGGGTTTTTCAGGGTCTGGAGAATCTCGTCCAAATCGGTAATCTGTTCTACGCTATAGGTGCCGTCGCTTTCGGTGATTTTCCCGACGGAAGGCAGATTGGTCGTACCGTCCGTGCTGCCCTTGTTGACAAACCAGAAGTTGCCGTCTGCGTCAAAGTCGCCCGACCAAGGGTATTGGATGAAGGATGCATTGTCGCTGACCAGGGAGTTGATGAGCGTCTCTGTCGTGCCCGTAGAGGCATTGAAGCGCCGGATGCCGAACCCTTTGCCTGAGACATTTCCCCGCTCGAGAATCCAGAAACTCTCGCCGTCCGGGGCCGGAACCGCCTCTTGCATGGCGTAGGCGCGGAATGCACTGCCATCTCCGTCCACCCGGCCTGCCGTATTGCTCGCCCCGCTGCCCGCGACAATCTCCACCTTGCGCAATGCGCTCCGGTGGGCGTGATGCAGGTCAAGCCCCAGCACTTTGACGCTGTTGCGCAGAAATTCGCGCGAGGACAGGGTCCATTCGTAGTCACCCCGGTTGGTCATGACGGTCACCGTCCCGGAGAAAGTGCCGGGGGCGACGACCATCCATACCTGGGCGGCGTTGGCTTTGGAATCACCGGCCGGAAGTTCGCACACCCCCGTTTCCACCCGGTCTCCGCTCATGGCCGGGAGGACGAGGGAGGAGTAGTCGTCTTCGAGAACGGCCTCTGAATCCACGCCGGTGAGATCGAAATCGAACGATCCGCACACGCCCGGCTCGTTGGTCCGGAAGCACACGCGGTAGATCAGCACGCCCGCTTCGCCGGCATCCGTGCTGAAAATCTCAAACCGCGCCAAGGCGCCCAGATTGCACAGACGCAGCGATTCGGTGTCCGGATTGATGTCCTCGCCGGCCGCGATGGCTTCCGACAGGGTATAGGGCAGGAATACCTGCGGCATGGCGTCCGCATCATAAGTCGTGGCGGTCTGCAACTGGAATGAAGGGATATTCATCGTGACGGATGACGGGTCGCTGCCGGCCGTTTCGCTGTAAGGGTGATAACCATAGAGCAGCGTACCCGCTGTCAGCGCCTCCTGCGTCTCAATATGGAAAATGCAGGGTTCGCCGAGGGTGATATTGCCAGCCTTGTTGAGGGTCGTTCCGGCATAGAATCCGGGTGTGTCGCCCTCTTGCCAGACGACATAGCGGGCGCCCATCGTGGACTTGTTCACCCCTCCGAGGGGCAAACTGTAGCGCCAGGACGGCGTTTCGGGTGTAACCATTCCTTCTTCGGCGGAAGCATCCGTCTGTTCGGGAAGGGGACTGCGCTGGCAGGCGGCCAGCAGGAGGAGCAACGCTCCGATAGGGTAAAAATTCTTTTTCATGGGCGTTGCTGTCAGAGTTCTTCGTAGTCTTCCGTGTTCCAGTACTCCGTCAGATTGTTCTCGTCATAGGAGTAGCACAAGGGAGTCATGTCTCCCGTGTGCTGGATGGTAATGAGGGGGGGGTAATATTGTTCTTGTTTTTTCATGAAAACAGGTGTTTGATTTCTTTCATGGCCAGATAAAGGTGGCGTTCTACGGTGCGCTTGGACAGACCGAGGCGGACGGAGATTTCCTCGGCGGAAAGTCCGTCCAGCCGGTTCATCCGGAAGATGCGCTGGCGCTGCCGGGGCATGGAGGCGACGGAACGGTTGAGCCTTTCCTGCATCTCGAGTCCTTCGACGATGACTTGCGGGTTGTCCTCTGTCTGCGGCATTTCGGGTATGTCGTTGACCTGGACGCGGGCCGCATTGAACTTCAAGCGCATCTGGTTGTATATCTCATGGCGCAGGGAAGTCAGGAAATAGCCTTCGAGCGATCCCTTCGGGTCCAGTTTCCTGCGTCCCATCCAGATTTTCATGAAAACGCTCTGCACGGCGTCTTCCGCAGCGCTCCGGTCTTTGAGGAGTTGCATCGCGAAAGACCAGTAGCGGTCGTAATGTTCCTCGAACCACTCCGAGAAACATTCCGTGTCGCCCCGTCTGATGCGCTCTATGAAAATCTCGTCCTTGAGCATCTCAATACATTTCTATGATGCGGACAGTGTGGGAATTGGAAGAGGTGATATAGACCGTGGAGCAGTCGTCCGTCACGACCAGGTCGTTGGGGTAGAAGCCTTCCACCATCGTGACGACCTTCCCTTTGCCGTAGTCATCGCCGGGGCCGGGGACGAGTTTGCGGACGCTTCTGCGTGTCTTGTCCGTGAAATACAGCACCTTGTCCTGTCCCAGATAGACACCGCCCGTCATGCCGATGGTCGCGGTCTGCGGCTGGCCTTCCGTCCCGTCCGAGTAGGGATTGGAGTCGGAGGGCAGTTTCCCGTTGCCGGCAATCTGCGTCACGGTGCCGCTTGCCGCACTGATCTTGTAGAGATAGCCGCTGGTCTCGGAACCGGCGTAGATGTTGCCGTCCGCATCCGTGGTCAGGCAGGATGCCTTGGGCACGCTGTATGTCGCGGTGACGCCGCCGTCCGACACCCGGAGGATGTTGTTCGCATCCCGGTTGGCGATGAGCATCGAGCCGTCGGGGGCGAAAGCCACTTCCATCGGACTTTTGAGCGCAGCGTCCATCTCGACTGTCTCCGCCGTCCCGTCCGGGAGTATCCGGAGGATGTTGTTCGCGGATTTGTTGGCGACATAATAGTTGCCCGCAGCGTCGGAGTTGCCCTGCCAGGGATAGTTCATCAGGCTGCTGGCGCTGACGGTGCTGACAGAACCGGCCTGGTTGAGCCGCCGGACGCGGAAGCAGCCGTTCTGCCGCTGGGTGATGAGCATCGTTCCGTCCCGGTCCCAGGAGATGGATTCGGGCGCCCCGATGACGGCCTCCGTACCCATCCCGTCTTCGCAGCCGGAGGCGCCGCTTCCCGCAAAGGTGCGGAGCAGGTAGGTCATGTCTTTCTTCGCGACATAGCGGATGTTCAGGGGTGCGGATGTCCCGTTGGCATTGCTGACGACGATCTCGTATTCACCGGCCGTCAGACCGGGCAGGACGATGTTCATGTCCCATTTGTTGAAGTCCAGTACCATGGCCGCCTTGCCGCCGACGGTGACGGTGTTGCCGCCCCGGGCCTCGCTGAAATTCCAGCCATAGAGTTTGACGATGTCTCCGGCATGGGCTTCGGCGGGCTCGACGCGGGTCAGCCGCACGTCGCTGATGCGGGCGGTGTAGTCGTTTTTCTTGTTGCAGCCCGCTGCCAGCGCGGCGACAAGGATAAGAAGGGTGCAGTATGTCTTGTGATGCATAGTCCGCTTATTATTTTAGATAGACTCTTCTGATGCGGTGGCCGGTGCCGTCCAGCAGGATGAGGGAGCCGTCCTTCAATGCGGCCAGGCCGCAGGGATAGACCAGGCCGGCCCGGCTGCCGAGTCCGTCGGCATGCATGTTGGAGAAGGGCGTTCCCGCCAGGGTCCGGACGGTGCCGGAGGCATAGTCTCCGCCCGGGCCGGGTGTCAGGCTCCGGAGCGTGAAAGCCGAGACGTCGGTGAAGTAGAGCGTGCCGTCGGAGCCGAAGCACATGCCCTCGGTCAGGCCGATCCGGGCCGTGAGGGGCGATCCGGCGGTCCCGTCGGTATAATCTTCCGCCCCGGTCGCCCGCAGGCCGCAACCGGCGACGGTCGTCAGCGTACCGTCCGACAGGTTGAGCGTGCGCAGGATGTAACTGCTTCCGCTTGTGCCTCCCGTGCCGAGGAAGAGACGGCTGCCGTCCGGACTGACGACCATGTGTTCGACTATCCCGGGAACGTCAAACTGTCCGGTGACGCCGCCGTCCTTGAACTTGTAGATGACGGAGGTGGCGGCGCGGCACAGCACATAGAGGGTGCCGTCGCTGCCGCACTGGATGCACATCGGATTGCCAGTATCCTGTACGGATTCATCCAGCGCCTCTTCCCGGATGGCTGCACTGCCGTTCCAGTAGCCGACATTGGGCGCCTCGGCAGCCGATCCTTTGCAGACAAACCAGAACTGTCCGCCCCGGTCGAATGTACAACCCCAAGGAAACTGGATCCAAGTGTAGGCGCTTGCCGTCCGGACGGCGATGTTTTTTACTTCCCGTGATTCCGGATTGAATGTACGGACGGAATGGCCTCCGCCCCGCTGGGTGAACCAGACCAGCCCGTCGGGCCCGAGTACGCAGTCCTGCGGGATATTGACGGTCGCCTTCGTGCCGACGCCCTGTGCCGTCCCGCCTGTGCCGTTGCCGGCTACGGTCTCTATGCGCCAGCTCTTTTCAAGGGAGAAACTGCCGCCGGCCGCATTCAGGGAGCCTGTTTGGACATGGAAGTCGTAGTTGCCGCCCGGCTGGTCCGGGATGACGATATCCAGCCAGTTTTCTGCGGCATCCTTCACCTCGGCGCCGGCCAGGCCCATCGTCACCCGGTTGTCCGCAGCCGTCTCGCTGAAGCCTTCTCCGCTGATGCGGACGACATCCCCGACTTTGCCCGAGGCCGGACTGACCGCGTCGATGCGCAGCACAGGCTTCTTGAGGTAGGTAAACCGGGCCGTGGCATCCTTGCCATTGACCGTCACTTTGACGGTCACGGCTCCGAGCGTGTGCTCGGGGGCTTTCACCGTCAAGGCCTTGCGGGTCGCCGTCGTGACCGTGGCCGCCGCGTCTCCGAAGAGGACGCTGTTTTCCGAGGCGGTGGTGGAGAAGTTGTCTCCGAAGAGGGTGATATCGTCCCCGACATATCCTTCCGGGGGACTGATGGCTGTGATACTGACATCTTTTCCGGGCAGGGTGGCGTAGGTGAAAGGCAGTATGTCCGGCGATTTGACGCCGCCGACGCTGACCCGGACTTCCACATCGCCGTCCGCGTGGGCGGGAAGGGTGATGGTCAGACGGTCTTTCGTGGCGGCCGTGACCGTGGCCTGACTGCCGTCGATGAGGACGGCATTGTCCTCCGGTTTTTCAGAAAACCAATAACCGGAAATGATGGCCGTGCCGCCGCTGACATAGGTGCGGGGTGCAATGGACACCAGACGGGGCGTCGTGTCCGGCTCCGTCGCGACGGCTTCCTTTTTCGCGCAGGACAGGACGCTGAGAGCCGCAAACAAGGCGGGCAGCAGGGAGAAAACATTTTTTTTCATCTTTCCGGGGTGTTAAGGTTCATCGACGGTGACGGCCCAGGCGTTGATGACGGCCCTTTCGGTGCCGTCCGCCGGGCGGTTGCGGATCTGCCAGACATTGGCGACGGGGTGACGGATGAGCATCTGGGCCGAACCGCCGCCGTCCAAAGTGCCGGCCTCGGTGCAGCCCAAAGCCTTGAAGATGCCGGACATGTGTTCGTAACTGAGCCCGTCCGCACCGAAGCGCTTGCGACCGTCGCAGGTGAGCATCCAGACCGTCCCGTCCGGGCAGCAGCCGATGGCCGTGCGGGGATCCCGCGCCGTCCATTCGACCTTGCGTGCAATGCCGTTGGCAACGAGGATGACGCCGCAGCCCGTACATTCCTTGAGGGTGTTCTTGACCTGGTGGTAGCGGAGCGTATCTCCGATGACCATCTTGCCGGTATTGTCGATGCCGACGAATCCCAGGGCCTGCTGGGGTTTGGTGTCGATGTAGTTGAAATGGTCCAGCCAGACCGTTCCGTCCATGCGGACGGGCCCCCGAGGCTTGATGGGGGCGTCCGTGTCCCAATAATCGCCGTTGGTCATCGCCACGATGCGCTCGCGGGGGAGACTGAAGGTCTCCGCCATGCCGGTGAGTGTCTGGCGTTTCCAGTTGGATCCGACCATGGCCGGCATGGTCACGCGCATGGATATGCCCGGCAGATCCGTTCGGGCCGATATGACATAGACCGTCTGCATGAAGCCGTCCGACATCTGCATCTTGAGGTCGGTTTCTTCCACGCCCGGCGTGATGACGAAGGTGGTGTCTTCGTAGATGCGGGCGACTTCGGGGCATTGTTCCAGAAGGGTTTTCCCGACCCGGGTCCGTACCTCATAGGAAAATCCGTCCGACTGCTCTTTGTTGCAGGCGGATAGCGAAAGCAGGGCGAGAGCCGCCGCGACGAGGCCATGCCCGCTGGTAGGTCGTGTTCTTATTTCCATAATTCGTTTTGTTTCAGAAGGGGATTGAGGTCAAGTTCCCGCGTGGGGACGGGCAGGACGGTGTATTTTTCTTCCAGGCCCAGCGTGGCGGGGTACTTGCCGGTGCGGACGAGGTCGAACCAGCGGAATCCTTCGCCCAGCAGTTCCAGCCGGCGCTCGGCCAGTACCGCCTCCAGCATCTGGGCTTCGGAAGTGACGCTCACGGCGCCCAGGCCCCGGGCCGCCCGCAGCTGGTTGAGCCGATCCGCCCCGCCCCGGTCATAGCCCAGGCCTTCGGCGCTGATGAGGTACATCTCCGCCAGACGGATGATGTAGAGCTGGTGGTATTCGTCGCCCCGGTTGATGTATTTACCCAGGACCGTCGTCCCTTCATAATTGCAGATGGTCGTTGTCAGCCGTTTGTCCGCCGACGAAAAGAGATTGACGACTTCATCCCGGGGGACATAGCCGCCGCTGGCGACATAGAAAGTCCCGGAGAAACTGATGCCGTTTTCATCGTTTTTGTTGCGCAGGGAGAAGATTTCTTCCTTGTTGTCCAGACCGCGGAAGATGTTGCTGAAGTCGTCCAGGGCGAACAGGCCGGATCCGATGACTTGCTCCGAGTATGCGGCCGCTTCGGCTTTCTTGCCCTGGGCCAGCAGGGAACGGGCCATCAGGGCTTGCGCCGCAGACTTGCTCACATACCACTTGGCGGTGAAATCGGGGCATTTTTCAATGGCGGCCGTCAGGTCTTCCCCGATGAATGCCCAGCACTCCGCAAGCGTGCCGTTGGGCACCGGGTCGTTGGTACATTGCCGCAGGATGGGCACGCCGCCCCAGCGGGTCACGAGGTTGTAGTAAATCAGCGCCCGGAAGAAGCGGGCCGTGCCGATCATCCGGTCAAATTCCTGGCTGGGCGCCTGCTGCGAGACCAGTTCGATGAATTGGTTGACCTGATACAGGCAGGAATAATAGCCGTTCCAGGGACCGGAGACAAAGCCGGAGGTGGGGAGGACGAGGCTGCGGATCCACAGGGCCGGCGAGGCATAGACCGTCGCGCTGTTGGAGGAGAAGTCTCCGCCGCAGAAGTCCCCTTGCAGATAGCCGTTGTCGGTGGGTTTGTATTGGACATAGTTGTACAAGCCTGTGTACAGCAGCGGAATATGCTCGGCTGTGACTTTGTTGCGCGGAATGGCGCTGTGCGGATCCTGATCCAGCACATTGCAGGCGGCCAGGCCCAGCAGGACGGCCATCGGCAGGAGTCTATGCAGTGTTCTCATCGTTTGTCAGAATTTAAGGTTGATGCCGAGCTGGACGGTACGGGGCTGGCCGGGGTTGAGCCAGTCGTAGCCCATCGTGGTGGCGTTGTTGGAGACGGAGACTTCCGGATCGAGATAGGGCCAGGGAGTCAGTACGAACAGGTTGTCGGCCTGCAGGTAGATGCGCAGCGAGTCCAGATGTATCTTCTTGAGCAGGTTGTGGGGAAGATTGTAACTGAGGACCAGCGAACGCAGGCGCAGATACGAAGCGTCGTGCAGGAAACGGGTACTGACGAAGCGGGTGCTGTTCCAGGTGTGGCCGTAGATGGCGCGGGGGACGGTGTTGCTGGTCCCCGGTCCCGTCCAGCGGCTGTCCACGACCGATTGCTGGGCGGGCCAGAAACCGTTGCCCAGGCGCAGGCCGCCGGTCCAGTACTCATACACTTTGTTGCCGTAACTGTAGGTGAAGAATACCGACAGTTCCAGGTTCTTCCAGGTAAAGGTGTTGTTGAAACCGCCGGAGAAAAGCGGTGTGGCGGTACCGACGAACTGGCGGTCGTTTTCATCGATCTTGCCGTCGCCGTTGCAGTCTTCGTAGATGACGTCGCCGGCCCGTACGTTCTCATTCTCATAGAGATATTGCGGCACGTCCTCGTCGTGCTGATAGATGCCCAGCATCTTGATCATATAGAAGGAGCCGACAGGCCGGCCGACCTTCAGGGCGTGGAAGTTGCTGGTGGTGATGATCTCGTCGTTGTCAAACAGGCGGGTCAGGGTGTTCTTGACGGTGGAGATGTTGAAATCGCCGTGCCAGCGGAAATCACCCGCCGATGCGTTGCCCGCAATGCTCAGTTCGATACCCTTGTTGTTCATCGCACCGATGTTGAGCAGATTGGAGGTATAGCCGGTCGTCGCCATCGTGGGCTTGTTGTAGAGCAGGTTGTCGGTGTCCTTGTTGAACAGGTCCAGGCCGATGCTCAGGGCGCCTTTCCAGAAGGAAAGATCCACACCGATATCTGTCTGGGTGGCTTTTTCCCAGGTCAGTTCGGTGTTGCCGATGCTGCTCAGCCCGATGCCGTTCTGTCCGTTGTAGTTGAATCCGCCGGTCGCAAGGGCCTGCCAGGCATACGCGCCGATGCCCGCCACGTTGCCCGTAGCGCCGATGCTGGCGCGTACCTTGAGGGTGATGTCCTTGTTGCGCCAGAAAGGTTCCTCATTGACATTCCATCCGATGGAGGCTGAAGGGAACCAGCCCCAGCGATGGCCGGGCGCGAAGCGGGACGAACCGTCGGTACGCAGGGTGAGCGTGCTGACATAGCGGTTTTTGTAGTTGAGATTGATGCGCCCGAAGAAGGATTGCAAGGTGTAGCAGGTCCGGCTGCTCGTCACGTCGCTGAACAGGGCGGCGGCCGAGTTTACGTCAAATTCTTTGGACGGGAAACTCGATCCCTCCTGCGAGGCCATGGAGTTGTTGTCCACTTCTACGGAATGTCCGAGCATGGCTCCGAGGTTGAGGCCGAAAGGGAAGGCGTAGGACCAGGTGAGGGTGTTGTCCCACATCAGGGTCGTACGCAGTTTCCGTCCGTCCTTGAGGCGTCCGCCCATCGGATTGCCGACCGAGGGGATGGCGTGATGCGAGCCGCTGCCGTAATAGACATGCTCTTCCACGGACTGGATATCCCCTCCGAAGCGGGGCTGGAAGTCCAGGTCTTTGATGATGTGGAAGGTGAGCCAGGAGGAGAGGATGGCCCGCCAGGTGTCGAGCCAGATGTCGGACTCCTTGATGTCCGCGACGGGGTTGTTGTTTACCAGTATGTTTTCCTTGGTCGCCCATTTCCCGTTGGGGAGGGTCGGCGTGTCCCAGGGATATTGCTCCATCGCTCCCTTGATGGGGTTGTCTCCGCTGTAGCCCGATCCCACGCGCTTGTTGTGGGTGTAGCTCATCGTGGAGTTGAAACCGTAGGACAGCCATTTCTTGGCCTTGCCGCTGACATTGGCCTTGAGGTTGTACTGCTCCAGGTCGTTGTCGATGATGACGCCTTCCTGGTGCTTGACGCCGGCGGATACATAATAATTGACATTGTCGTTGCCGCCGGAAATGTTCAGGCTGATGTTGCGGGACTGGGCCAGGCGCAGCACGTCCTTGAGCCAGTCGTGCTTTGCGGAGCCGGGCTTGGGATTGACCACGCGCTCGACATTCTGGCCGAACTGGAGGTTGTAGCTGTCGATGGCGTCGTTGAGCATCTCGATGAAACTGTCGGCCGTCGCGACGCTCAATTTGTCGGTGTTGGGCTCCCAGCCCAGGGAGTAGGAAGCGTCCACGCCGATTTTGGCGTCGCCCTTGCGGCCGCTCTTGGTGGTGATGATGATGACGCCGTTGGTCGCCCGCGAACCGTAGATGGCGGCGGAGGCGGCATCCTTGAGGACTTCGACGGATTCGATGTCGGCGGGGTTGATGGTGGCCATGCCCGTCATCGACTCGCCGCCGCCATACAGGCCCATGTCGCCGGAAGTGGAAGTGATGGGTACGCCGTCCACCACATAGAGGGGTTCGTTGCCGGCATTCAGGGAACCGGCTCCCCGGATGCTCACGCGGCTCTCGGAGCCGGGCACGCCGGAGGATGTGGAGATATTGACGCCGGCGATGCGGCCCTGCAGCATCTGATCCACGCTCAACACATCCCGCCTTTCGGAGGGCTTGGGCTTGAAGGAGCCGATGGACGATGTGATGTCGCGGCGGGTCATCGAGCCGTAACCGACGACGACCGTTTCGTCCAGGGACATCGTCTGCGGGGTCATCCGGACTTCCATGTCGGAACGGGTGTCGGCAGCCAGGACGACATCTTCGTAGCCGAAGAAGGAGAAGGTCAACAGGGACGAGGCGGATTTGACACTCATTTCAAAGCGGCCGTCCAGGTCGGTGATGGCATTGGCGCCGTCCTTTTCCATGACGACAGCCCCGACCAGCGGCAGGGAGTTTTCGTCCAGCACGAGACCCGTGACGGTATCGGAGGCTTTGCGGGGTGCCGAGGATGCAGCCGGGACGCTTGACGCCGGGCTGCCGGCCGAAGGGGTGTTGGCGGATGCCTTGCGGGGAATGACGGCGATACGCTGCCCGTTGATTTCCCATTCGACATCCTGTCCCCGGAATATCTGGCGGAGCGCATCTTCCAGCCCTCCGTCCGTCAGATGGACGCTGACGGTACGCGAAAGGTCGATCTTGTCACTGCGGATGCTGATGGATACGCCGCAAGTCCGCTGCATTTGTTCCACGGCCTGCCGGACGCTGACTCGGTCCAGGTTGAGGGTCACTTGGGCGTCCAGCGTCAGTTGCGACAGCAGTGTCGCAACGCTGATGAAGAAGACCTGTGCGGCCCTTTTGACGAATAGTTTTCGGGTCATGAGATGGACGGTTATTCTATATAATATATATTGTTTTCGTATCGGATTTTCAGTCCGTTGCCGGCTCCGAGCGTCTCCAGGATATCGCTGACGGACTCGTCGTTGACAAAGGAGGCGTAGTAGCGCTGGCTGCGGAGGGCGTCCCGTCCCAGCACCACTTCGACGGAGAACTGGCGCCGGAGTTCGTTGGCAATCTGTTCGAGGGTCATGTCATTGAAAAAGAGGACGCGCTTCTCCTTCCAGCTTACATAGTCTTCGGACAGGTCCCGCCGGGTGACGCTGCCGGCATCGAAATTGACTTTGACGATTTCACCGGGCCGGATGTCGAGCCGGAGGTCTTTGCCGGAGGTCTTGGTCTCCAGGCTGACTTTTCCGCTGATGAGCGAGATTTCCACGCATTCCATATCCGGGTAACTGCGCCAGTTGAAACGGGTCCCGGTCACCCGGGTGGTCGATCCGTTGCCGCAAATCAGGAAGGGACAGGAAGCGTCGGAGCGGATGTCCGCGAAAATCTCTCCCGAGGCGAATACCTGCCGCTGCGCATCGTTGAAGCGGTCCGGGTAGAGCAGCCGTGAATCATTGTTGAGCCAGAGCGTGGAGCCGTCGGGAAGCGTTACGCTGCGGCTTTCGCCGTAGGCTGTCGTGATTTCCGTCCAGGACGGCGTGTCGGCCAGTTGGGATTTCAGCTTGTTGTTGCTTATCAGCAGGAGGATGCCGGCGGTCATGGCAAGCAGCGCCGCCATGCCGGCGGCAATGCCCTGGCGTTTCTGCCGGGCCATCTTGCGCTCGTAGTCGAACAGGATGCGCAGATTTTCCTTGGTCTTCCGCTTGCCTTCTTTATTTTCCGAGACGGATATGTGCGAGAACATCCGCTCGAACTCTCCGTCGGCTTCCGGCGATTTGAGGTTGAGCATCAGCCAATCCTTGTCGATTTCTTCGTTCTTTTTATCCATTTTTATTTTTTGACTTGACTAATACACTTCAAAAGTTGAATTTACTCAATTTATTTTTGAAAAATTGTGAGACCTCTCCATAAAAAGCATAACCGGCCCGACGGACCGGTTATGCTTGAGGTGATGTACATCCCCTCTCTTGCGGACTTTCCTTTGAGAGGGGCGGGAAGATGCTACGGCACGAAGGTGCAGCCCGTGACGATGCTCGTCTTGGTGCTGTTGGCGGATCCCAGGAAGGAGTATTTCCTGTTGGACGAGTCGATGGTGCTGTTGTTCCAGGTGTCGAAGTTGGCGGCCGTGACCGTCTTCATCGAGTAGTTGCCGCCGTTGTAGGTGCCGATAAGCCCCTTGACGGCTACATTCTTGACCGCCGTGCCGTTGGCAATGTAAGCGAAGATGAGGCCGCAGTTCTCCTCGTGTCCGTTGGTAATCACGCGGCCGTTGCTCTGACCGCCCTCGATGGTGCCGGCCGCCATTGCGCCGACCATACCGGCCACGCGGATGTCATCGTTGCTTGCCGCCGTACCCGTGGCGATGATGTCACCGTTGTTGATGCAATTGTCCATCCGGCAGTTGCTGGCGAGTTCGCAGGTAATCTGTCCGAGACGGTTCTTGGCGGAGGAGTTGGTCTGTGCGCCGTTGTTGGTGCATCCGTTCATCTTCGTGAACTGCTTGCAGGAGCCGACGATACCGGCGGCACGCCCCGTATTCATCGTCATCGTGCCATTGTTGATGCAAGAGGTGATGAGGCTGTGCATATTGGTGCCCTGGCCGGTGGAGAAAGCCACGATGCCGCCGTAGATGACGCCGGTCGCGCCGTTTCCGCTGTTGCTGCCCTTGTCCACCGTCGCGTTGCCGTTCATCGTACAGGAGGTGATGCTGCTGGCGACCGTGCCGTCGTTGCAGATCAGTCCGGCGATGCCGCCGATGGCGAAGCGCTGGCTGGCGTTGGTCGTACCGGCGGAGGTAATCTTGACATTGGAGATCACATGGCTGATGGCGGAGTTGTGGCACACGCCCGCGACCGTACCGACATGCGACTTGGCCGTGGCCGAGGCCGTGAGCGTGCCGCTGAGGGGGAAGTTGCTGACCGATCCGC
>CAMNQO010000016.1 GCA_946549475.1 uncultured Bacteroidales bacterium | reverse complement strand
GGGACGCGCGGCTTGATGATGCCGGCCTTCTCGAAGGCGATTTCCGGCAAGGTCCCGCCCAGAATGTCGCAGTGGTCCAGTCCGATGTTGGTGATGATGCTGAGTTCGGGACGGATGATGTTGGTGCTGTCCAGCCGTCCGCCCAGTCCCGTCTCGATGACGGCCCGGTCCACTCCGGCGCGGGCAAACCAGTCGAAGGCCATCAGGGTGGTGATTTCAAAGAAGGACAGCCCCAGCCTGTCGTAATGCTCCTGCCAGCGCCCGCAAAAATCGAGCACCGCCTCCCGGGAAATCAACTGGCATGCGGGGTCGTCCGCGTTTGCGCGCGAACCGATGCCTGCCGGGTCGGAGCCCGCCGGCGAGATGATACGCATCCGCTCCCGGAAATCCAGCAGGTGCGGGGAGGTGTACAGGCCGACTTTGAATCCCTGCGCGGCAAGGGCGGCGGCCAGCATGTTGCAGACCGAACCTTTGCCGTTGGTGCCGGCGACATGGATGCACTTGTACCGACGGTGGGGATGGTCCATCAGTCCGTCCATCAGTTCCATCCCTTCCAGCCCCGGATGGTAGGCTTCTTTTCCTTGGTTCTGAAAAGACGGATGGCGGGTGAAAAGTTCTTGCATGACGCTTTCGTAGCGTTCCATTTTTCTGATTTTTTTGACAAGTTTGCAAAAATACTTAATTTTGGGCGATTTTTGAGAAATTCCGTCCGGAATGAACATGAAAACAGACAGTACAGGCCTTTCACCCTTGTTCGACGCGCAGTTTGTCATCGACGGCATCCCTTTGGAAGATACGCCCCGGAACTTGCTGACAGGGGAGTATGTCCCGTCGGACGGTGTGCCGGAAAGGGAGATCCCGCAGGTTACGGACGAGACGGCGGACCCGCACCTGTCGGCGTGGACCTACCGGGAGTCCGAGATACCCGCGTACCTCGAAAAAATGCGGACCTATCCTTATGGATTTTCCCTGCGTTATCCGGAGCCGGCTGCCCGTCTGGCGCTTGCACAGGCCCTGGCCGATACGCTCTGGGGACCGGGACATTTTACCTATGAGCAGTTGAGGCTCTCTCTCCGCTGGCAATGGGACCGGCGGCAGATGGGAGCGATGGCCGCCTTCTACCAGGCCTGCGAGGCCTTGGGAGAATATACGGAAAGTCTACGGATGGATGCGGAAAGACTGGAATGGGAAGACGACCCCGTCTGCGAACTGCTTCCTCGGATTTCTGTCCGTTCCTATTCTGAAATCACCCCCGAAGGTACTTCGCCCGCTCCCGTCTCTCCGGAGGCAGCGACTCCGTCTCCCG
Source organism: uncultured Bacteroidales bacterium (assembly GCA_946549475.1). Taxonomy (GTDB): domain Bacteria; phylum Bacteroidota; class Bacteroidia; order Bacteroidales; family UBA932; genus Cryptobacteroides. The sequence continues at coordinate 15,256 of CAMNQO010000016.1, read as the reverse complement.
CCTTTCCTTCGCAGCCGGCAGCCTCTCCGGAGGTCCTCCCTTCGCGGGTCTTGCCGGAGGCGGACTCATGGCTCGTTTACCTTCCCCTCGACCCCTGCGGATTTTCGCTGGGCGGAAGCCTGCTCTCCAAAGTCTGCGGCAATCCGGGTGACGGACCGGTGGAAGCGGGCGACGGAGATTATCTGATGGATGTGTATGAGATTGTCCGGGAAATGGTGGAGGACGGCATCGTGCTCAGCGGCGCCACGATCGGTCGCGGCGGACTGATGACGGCCCTGGCCGGATGGTGTCCCGACGGTGCGGACATCGACATCGCCCCGCTCATGCGCTCTTACGGATTGAGGGAATCGGACGAGACCGACCGGGCCCGCATCCTTTTCGGAGAAGTTCCTGGAGTCCTGATTCAGATTGCGGATGACGATTACGACTATGTGGATGCCCAATGCCTGTTGCAGGATGTGGCTTATTATGCCCTCGGCCATCCGGCCGTCCCCGCCCCCGGCAGGAGTGAGCCGTCCGCGACGCTTCCCCGCATCCGCATCACCCACGATGCTTCCCCGGCCCTGTCCTCCTTGCTGCAGGCCCTGATGACGCGGCAGGAGCCGCTTTCCTGAGCAGCCCCGTACCGAAAATTCATTTCCCTTCTCCGGGCCTGAAATCCTGCCGGTTTTCAATGGAACGGCCGAGGGTGAGGGCGTCGGCGTACTCCAGGTCTGCCCCGAAACCCAGACCGCGGGCCAGGGTGGTGATTTTCACCCGGCCGATGGCCTCGATCTGGCGGTAGAGGTAGAAGGCGGTCGTTTCTCCTTCGACATCGCCGCTCAGGGCGAAAATGATCTCAAGCGTTTCCCCGTCCGGTCCGGCTTCCAGGTGGCTCCGGATGCGTTGCAGCAACGCTTCGATAGCCAGATCGCCCGGACCGATCCCGTGAATGGGGGAGATGATGCCGCCGAGCACATGATACAGACCGTGGTAGCGTCCCGTCCCTTCGATGCTCATCACGTCGCGGATGCTCTCGACGACGCAGATTGTGGCGTTGTTGCGGCTGCGGTCCGTGCAGAAACGGCAGATGTCGGTGTCGGAAATCATGTGGCAGCGCCGGCAATATTTGATTTCACGGCGCATCTTTTCGATGGACTGCGTAAAATGGCTGACATTTTCTTCGGGCTGATCCAGCAGATACAGGGCCAGGCGGAGCGCACTGCGCGAGCCCACCCCGGGCAAGGTGCCGATGGCCTCTACGGCTTGCGTCAACAATTCTGAAGGAAAGGAAGTCTGGTCTGTCATCTCGGTTTCGGGGACACAATATCACCTGCAAATTTACGGTCCGGCCATGAGAAAAACAAACAATATCATGCAAAATGGATTATTTTTTTTATCTTTGCGGGTTGTACCGCGTTCGGAGCAAGTTAACTAAACGGCTATGATTGAGATTCTTTATAAGAAAGAAGGCCGGATTGAGGTCGTACAGACGGTGGATGCTCTCGCCGGACTGCGTCTTGAGGATGTGGTCTGGATGGATCTGGTATCTCCGGCGGGGGAAGAAAAACGCGCTGTCGAGCAGTTCCTCGGAATCTCTTTGCAGACGCGTGCGCAAGCCGAAGAGATTGAGAGTTCATCCCGTTATTCGGAGACGGAAAATGCCATTTTTGCCAATACCAACTTCATTTCCCCGGCGCCGGACGACTATACCCAGGAGGCGGTTTCTTTCATTGTGTCCCATTCCATCCTGACCACGCTCCGCGAGACTCCCTTGCGCAGTTTTACGATTCTGCAGCGTCGGATGCAGGCCTTTCCCAAGATGTACCCCGACGGATTCTCGGTCTTCGTGAGCATCCTCGAGCAGCGTGTCGATCTGGATGCGGATATGATCGAGATCATGAGCCAGGAGATAGCCCAATATAATAAAAAGGTGTCCCTCGGCGAGGATGTCAATGAGGAGTTTCTGCTTGACATCAATCAGTTGCAGGAAAATACGATGCTGGTGCGCGAGAATGTGGTGGACAAGCAGCGCATGGTCTCCAGCATGCTCAAGAGCGAGTTGTGTCCGCCGCAGCAGGCCCTCAAACTGGAGGTGCTGCTCAAGGATATCGCATCCCTGATCAATCACACCAATTTTTCTTTCGAGCGGCTCGAATACCTTCAGAATACGGTCATCGGTATCATCAACCTGGACCAGAACAAGATCATGAAAATCTTTACCCTCGTGTCCCTGCTGCTGATGCCGCCGACCCTCATCGCGAGTTTCTTCGGCATGAATGTCAATTTCGGGCAGTTCGTCGCCGATTCTCCCTGGGCCTGGGTCGTCATATTCACGATGATGGTCCTGAGTTTCCTGATCGTCATCGTCGTGTTCAAAATCAGAAAAATGCTATAAATCCTACTGACATGAAAAAAATCTCGTTTTTCCTCATCCTCATGGCCGCAGCGGCGCTGATGGCGACCTCCTGCTGCCAGTCCAAGAACCTCAGGCTCTTCTACTGGAACATCCAGAACGGCATGTGGGACGGTCAGCCGGACAATTATGACCGTTTCGTGGATTATGTCAAATCCTGCAAACCGGATATCTGCGTGTGGTGCGAAGCACAGACCATCTATATCGACGGCACCGGTACCAAATGTGATACGGCCGACCGTTATCTGGTGAAAAACTGGGACAAACTGGCTGCCCGTTACGGTCACAAATATGTGTATGTAGGCGGCCATCGTGACAATTATCCCCAGGCCATCACGGCCCGTTTCCCGATAGAAAATGTGGAGCGCATCCTGGGGGCGGAGCCCGACAGTGTCGTGGCGCACGGCGCGGGCTGGGCCCGTGTCCGCTTTGCCGGCAAGACGCTCAATATCGTCACCCTGCACACCTGGCCGCAGCGCTATGCCTTCGGGGTTTCCAAGTCGCAGCGCGACTCCAGCGCCGCCCTGGGCGGCGGTGACTATTACCGCCGGATGGAGATGGAGTATGTCTGCAAACACACCATCGGGACCGACCCGGATGCTGCGGACGGCTACTGGATGTTCATGGGCGATTTCAACTCCCGCTCCCGGCTGGACAACGAGACCAACAACTATGGCTGGGCCGAGGACGACGTGCGCTTCCTCGCACAAGACTATGTCCTGCAGCATACGCCCTATATCGATGTCGTCCGCGAAAAGCACCCCGGCGAGGCGCTGACCAGCACGGGAGGCATGTCCCGCATCGATTATGTCTATTGCACGAAGCCGCTCTTCGACAAGGTGACACGCGCCGACATCATCAAAGACGAATATACGACGCCGGTACGGGATACGCTCGTCAAGCATTTCTATCATCCCTCCGACCACCTGCCCATCCTCGTGGACTTCCAATTCTGAAAACTTCCCGAATGCGACTTCGATACCTGAACTTAACTATACTGACATCCTTCCTGCTGTTCTCCTGTTCCGGGCTGCGGGAAGAGAGGACGGACGGTCCCCTGGAAGTCGGTTTCTGGATGGACGATGAGGGTGCGAAAGCGGCCGTCGGTGCCGATTTGTGCTCCGTCGTGTGGGAAGACGACGACCATCTTGCGCTCTGGGCTTTCGACCAAAACGATGCTCCGGCGTTGTCCGCCCAGGATTTTTCCGTCTATGGCCGCTCTGCCACGCAGGCCTTCTTCTCCTCCACGCTGTCTTCGCCGATGGCGGAGGGGCTTTATACCTACTGGGCCGCTGCGCCCCTTCCTTCAAAAATTCAAGACGGCTATGCCAGTTTCCCCATTCCGGCCGTCCAGGATGGAAAGGGTGACGGAGTGATGTTCTCCAATCTGACGGAGGCGGGACCGCTCAAGTCCGTCAAGGACTATGGAAAGGCGGAAAAGTTTGCTTTGCAGATGGGGCAGCAACTGCATCTGCTTCGCTTCTATGTGCAAGATGAGGAGCGTTTGTTGGGCGGCGAGCCGATAGAGAAGATAGAATGTTTCTTCCCGGCGCAGGTCAGCGGCAGTCTGCGCGTCGCTCTTCCGGTCACGGCGGAGCCGGGCGTCTTTCCCTCTTCGGAACAGACCCTGCAGGAGGGCGGGACGGACCTGACCCTGCAACTTGCCGAACCGCTTTCCGTCTCCGACGCCAATGAGCGCCATTATGCCTTTGCGACCATCTTCCCCCGGAAATGGGGCAAAGATGAGTCTTTTTCCGTGCGGCTCTATTCCCGGAGCAAGGTGGCCGTCGCGGATGACATTCCGCTCGGCGGGCGGGATATGAAGGCTGCGCACGCGACCACCGTCAAAGTTGCGCCCGGCTACTTGCGCGAATACCGTCGCGTCTTTGTCCATTTCCGTTCCAATCCCATCGGAGAGCCGGTCCGCTCCATTACGCTCACGGCTCCTTCCGGCTGCAAGTGGAGCGACAAGGGGGGTAACACCTACACGATTTCCCCGGGAGGCGACATTGCCCCCGGGACTTCCTTCCTGCTGGAGTATGAAGATGCAGCGGCGTTCATGAGCCTCAGCGGCAAGAGCATTACGGTCACCTATGACTCCGAACATCTGATTTGTACCCAGAATATCACCATCCCCGATTTGTCCGGCATGGTCAGCACCACCCTCGCTCTGGATGTGGCTCCGCTGCTGGCGGAAGACTTTTCCACGGTCAATTCTTTCAACAGCAACGACGAACATAAGACGGCCAATGCCGGTTCCAAATCTCCGGTCACCTTCCTCAACGGCTGGTCGGGAGCCCGTTGCGGCGCCAAGGCGGGCGTGGGCGTCCGTCTGGCCTGCCGCCGCGAGACCTCGGCAGACTATGATGCCCGTATGGATTCGGCCCCGCTCGCCTGCACCATCAAGAAGGCCGTCAATCTGAAACTTTCTTTCGACTACGGCTCCGGCGGCGCTTATATCATGATTTTGGGCAAGGCTGTCGGTCAGACCGTCAAGGTCGGCTACATTACCACCCTTACCAATTACAAGAGCGGTGATACCAACGGCACCTACCCCCACAGTTTCTTCATTGACAAATCGGCCTGTGACGGAGAAGGAGGATATGAAATGGCCTCGACGCCCTACAGTTGCATCCTTTCCATCCCGGCCGGTACTTCACCCGTCCGCATCAGTTGGAGGACGGTCATCGAACACATGGCAGGTGTCAACAACAACACCAACTGGCTCTATCTCGACAATGTCAGCGTAACCGTCAATCCCTGAGCCCTATGAAAGCAATGAAAAACAGATTGATATGGCTTTGGCTCCTGCTCGTTCCGCTCGCCTGCGGCAAACAGGCGGCAACGGGGACCCTTCGGCTCTCGCTTTCTTCCGTGGACATCGTCGAGGAGTCGGTCAAGGCTTCGCTCGCGGACTATGGTATCACGCTCCCGCAGGCGTCGGACTTTACCCTGACCATCACCAACGCCGGCAAACAGGTCTATTGGTCCGGTCCGGTGAGCGAATGGACGGGAGAAATCGCGCTGGTGGCCGGGCATTACAGCATCGCGGCCGTGTGCGGGACGGAAGGCGAAGAGGGTTTTGAAAAACCCTGGTTCGGCGCCCTTCAGGAAGTGGATATCCTCGCAGGACAGGCTCATGACATCACGCTCACGGCCACCTTGGCCAACACGATGCTCAAGGTCGCCCATACGGAGATGTTCGACAACTATTTCAAAGATTGCAGCCTGACCTTCGAGACGGGCAACGGAACGACGATTCCCTATCCGGAAGACGAGCGGCGGCCCGTTTTTGTGGAGGCTTACCGTTTCAGCATCAGGGGGTCGGTGACCGCCCGGGAAAGTGGAAAGGTGTATGCGTTCGAGTACGCTTTCAACGATAATATCAACGCGGCGACCTGCTATACCCTGCGACTGGGGGCCGATACGGTCGGTGGCGTCGCGCTGCAGATAACATTCAACGACCAAGTGGAAACCATCAAAATCGAGGAGGATCTGTATGAATAACAAATTGACACTGTTCCTCGCATGGGCGCTGACGCTCGGACTGTCGGCCTGCAATGAAAATATGGACGGCCGTTACAACGGCAGGGGAGTCCTTTCTTTGGGCGGACTCTCGGCGGAACTCAATGCCGAACTCAATACCAAGGCGGCCCCCTCGCCCGAAGAATATTATATTTCTGTCGTAAACGAGGAGAAAGAGCCGGTCTGTGATGTGACGGGACGCTTGCTGGAAAACATCCCGCTTTCCGCCCTCAAAGACCGGGACGAGACTTTCGACATCCTGTCCGGCAATTATTCCGTCGTGGCCCGTACGGCCCGGACCGTACCCGAGGCCGGTTTTGAATGTCCCGTATATGGCGGAGAGATTCCCGTCACCGTCGTCGCCGGCGAGAAGACCGCTCCTGACCTGATTGTCTGCAGACTGGCGCAGTGCAAAGTGACCATCGAGTATGATGAAGCGCTCCTGGCCGACATGACCGGTGTCGGCAACGCTACGGTCAAGGTATCGGACAGCAGTCCGCTTGATTTTCCCATCCTGTTTGAAAACGGCGTTCCCGCCCCGGAGACCCGGGCCGGTTATTTTGCCGTTCCTTCCACTCCTTCTTCGTTGATTGTGACCATTACGACCGCCATCAAAGGCAAGAGCATGAAAATGTCCAAGGCCTTCTCCGGCATCCAGGCGGCCCAGTGGCGCCAGATTACTTTGATTCCCCTCGTCAATGCCGAAGGAGACGCTTCATTTGATGTGCGGGTGGACGGCTATCTGGATGACGGTGAACTATCCCAGTCGCTCTCGCCCGTGGAGGATGTCATCGGAAATGATCCCCAGGCGCCGGCCGGAGACGGCGGCATCACCCTCGGCTTTGCACAGGACTGCACGATGTTCGACGATCTGGACCGCATCGTGATTCCCGACCCGGCGGTGACCCGGATGGATCTGCGTCTGGTGGCGGAAGTTCCGAACGGCGTCAAGAAATTCACGGTCCACATCGAGACGGAAAACGATGCCTTCAAGAGCGCGCTGGCTGTAGCCGGCGGACCGGACATCGACCTGATCAACCCTTCCCCCGACGCCGGTGTCGTATTCGAGGTCGTGCCTTTCCCGCACGGGACCGAACTTCTCGGCATGCAGCGTGTGGAGTTTGATTTGAGCGGTGCCCAGGAGCCGATTTACGGCTTTGAAGGCTCGCATACTTTCGTCATGTCGGTGACGGATGGAAAGGGATGTAAAAAGGTCATTCCTGTCACCATGGTCATTGGAGATTAAGAGATGAAACGGATCGTATTCTGCCTGCTGACGCTCCTGTCGCTGCTGTCCTGCACCCGGGAACAGCCCGCTCAGGGCGGTCTCGGCGCCTTTTCCCTGGCGGTCGCGCTGCCCGAAGACCCGGACACCAAGGCGGTCCTTTCGCCGGAAGAACTGCTCTCCGGTGCACGCGTCAGCATCTATTATGCCGACTTCTCCGGCCTGGTCCGCTCGTACCGTTGCAGCGAGATGCCGCAGGCGGTGTATCTGCCCGCCGGCAACTATCGCGTGGATGTCGAGGCCGGTGAAATGGTCCGGGACCATCCGGCCAATCCTTCCTCCGAACAGAAAAGTTACGCCGGCAGCCAGGAATTTACCATTACGGGCGGGCAGACGACACAGGTGAGCGTGGAGGCGGGATGCTGCAATGTGATTGCACGCATGCTTTTCGACGAGACGTTGCCTCTGCGTTTTGAGGAGGGATATTCCCTGACCCTCTCTTTGGGAGGGGAGCCTCTGGAAGGCAGGACGGTGTTCCCTGCGGAAACGGTGGCGCTATCTGCCGCTGATGCCGGCCGGGACTTGTTTTTCCTGACGGACGGACGGGAAGAGCCTGCGCTGGACTGGAAATTCGAGGGCGTGCTGAAAATGACGGGGGCGGCTTTCTCGAAGGAGGGGACCGTCGCCGGCGTACAGGCGGGAAAACGCTACGAACTGACACTCAAATATATTGCCCGGGACGGTCTGCTGGACGGCGGATTCGATGTCTCCCTGGATTATGCGGAAGAGGTTTTCGACGACATCGTGGTCTTCGAGCCTGTCGCTACCGGCATCTCTCCCTCCGAAGATTATGAAATCTGGGCTACCCGTGCCATCGTCCACGCCGATGTGGACAGCGGAGAATACGACGACCCTTCCGATGTGAAGTTTGAATACGCCCTCGCCGGCAGCGGGAACTGGACACGCGTGGACGCGGCCCCGGATGCCGGCGGCGTATTCCGGGCCACCCTTGCCGGACTGACCCCCGCTACGAAATACGCCTACCGTCTCCTCATCGGAGATACGGTCGTCGGCGAACCGGTGGAACTGACCACCGATGTTGCGCCCAATGTGCCCAACGCGAGTTTCGAGTACGCCACCAATGTCGGAAAATACTACGAGTGGTACAATACCTCCGCTTCCGAAGCGGCGGCCCGCACGGCCTGGTGGGGCTCCGGCAACGGAAGCAAGGCCAACGGAATAGATGGATCCGCTGACATGGGTTATGTCATCTGCAAGCCGGATACCGGCGACAAGGTGGACGGCAGCCAGTCGGCCTGCCTGCAATCCACCTGGGCGGTGGTCAAGTTTGCTGCCGGCAACATCTTCAGCGGCTATTTCGGCGGTCTGGTCGGCACCAAAGGCGGCATCGTCTATTATGGCCGTCCTTTCACCGCCCGTCCTTCCGCGCTGAAGGTCTGGCTCAAGTATTCCACCGGCAATGTCAACAGAAAGGATGGCTATCCTTCCAGCGGCGAATATCCCAAAGAGGGCCAGCCGGACTGGGCCCAGGTGTATATCGCCCTCGGGACCTGGGACTACAGGAAATACGGCGGCACCAGGGACTGCCCCATCCGCATCAACACCACCGACCACTCCACCTTCCACGATTACAGGACGATGCAAGGCTCCATCGCCTATGGCAATCTCATCTTGAAAGGCTCCAACGGCGGCTGGAATGAATATACGATTCCTTTTGAATACAGCGATTTGAACACAATTCCCACCCACATCCTCATCTCCTGTGCGGCGAGCATGCTCGGAGATTATTTCACCGGTTGCGACTCCAGCAAACTCTGGGTGGACAAAATGGAACTGGTCTATGAGTAAAAGATTTTTCCTCACCCTGCTGGCTTGTCTTGCGGTCTTGCCTGCTTTCGCGCAGATGCACTGTGACCGCGGGTATGTCCTGACGGACAATCCTGTCAAGATGGTGCGCAAAGGCGGCTGGATGATTGGCGGCACGGCCGGTTTTACGGGCAGTACTTCCGACAACCGGCAGTTCTTGATTGTCAACGGCATCACCGGCCGTTTGTACGACATCGACATCAGTCCCCGCTTCTGCTACATGATTGGCGACAACATGGGTGTCGGCGGCGCTTTTTCCTACCGCCGCAACTTCTTCAACGCGGCCTCGGCCGGACTGTCGTTCGACAATGTGGACCTGAAGATTAAAAATTATTATCTGGACAACCACAGTTATCTCTTTTCCCCCTTCTTCCGCTATTACATCCCCTTCGGCCGTACGGGCCGCTTCGGGGCTTTCGCGGATGCGGAACTTTCCCTGGGCGGCCGGCAGCACCGGATGATGGACAACCACGCACAGGATGAAAAAGGGACCTACGGCGTCGGTTTCCAAGGCGCCGTCGGGGCCTACGCCGGCTTGCTGGCCTTTTTTACCAGCCATTTCGCCATGGATCTGCGCATCGGTCTGGCTTCCTTGAATTATTCTTCCAAAAAACAGACGCACAACCAAGTCGCCACGGGTACGGACACTTTCTGGTCCGGACATTTTTCGCTGGACATGCTGGCACTGCGTATGGGATTCTATTATTATCTGTAAGGCCATGAAGAAATTGATTATAGTCTTCTTTTGCATGCTGTCTGCCATTGCTTTACAGGCCCGGGAGAAAACACAGCCCGTCGAGATGGGAAAAACCATCGGCACGGACACTTCCAAGGTTTCCGGACGCAGTTTTCCCAGGCGCCTCTTTTCTGCCAAAGGAAGTTGGGGCATCGGCCTGGACGGCATGTATATCGGCATGCAGGGCAACAACAGCAATATCATGATGCTCCTGACGGGTATCAACGGCGGCTTTTCCTTCGGCCGGATAGCACCGCTCGTGACCTGGACCTATGCCGACAACCTCGCCGTCGGTATGCGGCTGACTTATATGGGGGCCAAAGGCAGGCTCGACAGCGCCACGGCCCTCGGCCTGGCCGACTTGAACATGGATGTGAGCGGACTGGACCTCAGACTCGACTGCTACAGCGCTTCCGTCTTCCACCGCAACTGGTTCGGTCTGGACGACAAGGGCCGTTTCGGCATCTATTTCGATGCGGCGCTCGCTTACCAGCACCTGCGGGCCACGACCTCATATTACGGGATTTCGCATCGCGTCGCCCTGTCTTTCAGTCCCGGATTCGAGGTCTTCGTGATGAATTTCCTTTCACTCAACCTGTCCATCGGCCTGGCAAGCGTCTATTATGAATGGTCTGACATCTACGACAAGTCGTGGCAGCGTACGGGCCGTTCCAACGGATTCCATGCCGGGACAGGACTGAGTCTGCTGGATCTGAATTTCGGATTGACCTTTTACCTGTAATCCCAGTCTATCATGCGATTTCTCAGTCTCTTCCGGAAAACGCTCGTGCTGACGGTCTTGCTGCTGCCCTTCACCGCGTGTTTCAAGAACGATATGCCCTATCCTTATGTCCATGGCACCATCGATGCGATGGAGGTGGAGGGGGCGGTCGGTTGTGAGATCGACCCGGTCCGCAATACCGTTACCCTGGAAATGGATGAGGTCCAGGACTTGAGCAAGGTCCGCATCCGTTCCGTCCGTTTCGGGGAAGAACAGACTTGGGCGGAAACGGCCATCGAAGGGGTGCATGACTTGCGGGAACCCTTGTATGTCGTCCTGGGGACTTATGGCGACCAGCGCTACCGTTGGAAAATCGAGGCGAAACAGTCCATAGAGCGCGTCTTTTCCGTCAGCAGCCAGATCGGGCACACATTTTTCGACGAAGAAAACCGCCGGATCCTGCTGACTGTCAGCAAGTCCGTTTCCCTGACCTATCTGGTGGTGGACCAAGTGAAACTGGGGCCCAGGGAAATCACTTCTTACTCGGTCGATTTGACGACCGTCCACAATTTCTCGGAGCCCGTGAAGGTCAATGTGCGATACCACGATGTCGATCAGGAGTGGGTCATCCATGTCGGGGTTTCCGATAAAAATGTCATGGTCAACCGTGTGTCTCCCCGGACCCGTTGCGCCTGGGTGGATGCCAGCGGCCTGGCCGGACAGGCCAACGGCGTGAAGTATCGCAAGAAGGGAGAAGAAGAATGGACGGATGTCCCCGATGCGTCGGGAGCCGGTTCTTTTACGGTCAGGCTTCCGGACCTCGAGGCGGAGACGGAATACGAATATTTCGTCTATTCGGGCGAGGAGGAGACGGATGTGGATGGCTTTGTGACGCAAGATGCCCCTCAGTTGCCCAATCCGGGCTTTGAGGCGATTACCCCGGCCGGCAGTTATTTCGAGTGGTACGATGCCGGGGCTGCGGCGCCGGAAGACCGCCAGGCATGGTGGGGGTCGGGCAACGGCAGCGCCGTCATGGGGATTCCCGGTTCGGCGGACATGGGCTATGTCATTTCCGTCCCGGATGCGGAAGACAAGGCGGAAGGCAGCCGCAGCGCCCGTCTGGAGTCCAAATGGGCGGTGGTCAAGTTTGCTGCCGGCAACATCTTCAGCGGCTATTTCGGCGGCCTGGTCGGCACCAAGGGCGGAAAAGTCAATTACGGCCGTCCTTTTACCCATCGTCCCGACACCCTCGTCTGCAAACTCAAGTATGTCAACGGGCCCATCAACCGCATCGACACCTGGCCCAAGGACCATCCCATCCAGTTGGGGGATCCCGATATCGCACAGGTATATGTCGCCCTCGGGACCTGGGACCACAAGAAATACGGCGGTACGAAAGACTGCCCGGTACAGGTCAATACCACGGACATGACGACCAAGTTCAATCCCCGCTCGGAGGCCGTCATCGCTTACGGTGAATGTACTTTTGACAAACCGACGGCAGATATCGCGCCGGGCGAGATGGAACAGGTCACGACACCGGTGCTGGATGCCGGCGGGGCTGTGCTGCCCGGCTGGGTGGAGGTCAGAATCCCGCTGGTCTATTCAGATGACTTCACCGTCCCTACGCACATTATCGTTTCATTTGCATCCAGTTATTTCGGCGATTACTTTTCGGGATATGACCAGAGCCGGCTCTGGGTGGATGACGTGCGTCTGATTTATTAGCTGTCTCTTTTCCTGCGGACGGCCGGGAGGTGGCGTCCCCTATTCGATCCAAGCCGAGATGAAGACATCCGCCATCGGGCGGAGGGGGGAATTGGTAATCAGGCGGAGCATCAGCAACATTTCTCCCTTGGGGAGGGTTTTCATGTCTATCTTTACCCTCAGCGTAGCGCTTTCTCCGGGTTGAAGGACCGGGTAGGAAGGGGAGCCGGCATCGGAAGACCGGCCGGCACCCTGGACTTGTATGTCGTATGCGGCGACCCCCTCCTCGGCGTCTATCTTATAGATTTGCAGCGGGGCTTTCCCATTGTTGGTGAAGTCGAAATGCACCTCCGGCCGGGCGTCCTGCCGGATTTTTCCCAGAGCCCGGGTCGATGTGGTGAAACTGATACGGGGGCCGGCCCGTTTTTCTTCTTTCGTGAGACGGGAAGTGTTCATTTGGGTCACCGCCCGGATGCGGACCGGCTTGTCGCTTTTCTGTCCGTCGATGACCGGATAGAGGGAATACAGATTCTTGCCCCAGAGGGACGCGTCTCCGCTCACGCAGAAATCAATGCGGACAGTCTGGCGGGCGGGGACCGTCAGGGGGAGATTCCGGACCTTGACCTGTGCGGGCAGCCTGTCGAAGTCCAGGACGGCGGGCCGGCCGGAGAGATTGGCGATCAGGAAACATTCGCTCCTTTGACCGCCTTGCTCCAGCACGCCGCCGTTGACATCCAGGCTTTTGACGGCCAGGCCCGCCCCGATGCTTTCGCCGTAGATTTCCTCCAGGACGATGGGCTTGTCGTGGCAGACGCCTCGGATTCTCAAGACGGCAGGGCGGTCGTTGCAGGACAGCCAGACACTGGCGCTTTTGTCAAACGGGAAGGCCCCTTCGTCATTCTTGTAGGCCAGGCTGATGCTTCCCGTCCCGCCCGGCGGAACGGCTTGCGTACTCCATTTGACGCTGGTGCATCCGCAGGAGGTAGTGACACGGTCGATGAGCCAGGGTTTCGGGCTGTCGTTGCGCAGCGTAAAGGTGCAGGAGACGGGACCGGAGCCCAGGGTGATGTCTCCGAAATCATGGACGGTGCGGTCCACGCTCACGCCCTCGCAAAATTCCTCCCAGGCCAGACCGGGGAGGGGGAACAGCAGGAGTGTCAGCGAAAGCGCCAGAGAAGCAATCCGTTTCATTTTTCAACGAAAAAAGTCAAACCCTGCAAAGTTATTCAAAAATTTTGCTAATTTTGCATTATCTTAAATAATTACATTATGGCTTACAAAATTTCTGAAGATTGCGTGGCATGTGGAACTTGTATGGGCGAATGTCCTTCCGGCGCCATTTCCGAGGGTGATATCTACAAGATTGACCCCAATGTCTGCATTGATTGCGGAACATGTGCGGATGCCTGCCCGATGGGTGCGATTTCTCCCGCCGAATAATCCGGCACCATGTAATGGTTTCGAGGCTGGCCTGCGGTGTTTGGACAGCCTCTTTTTGTTGAAAGCAAGGTCTTGACATGGTTGACATCGGTCCTTTGAAAGTTTTTTCCGTCGTGGCGGATGTGGGCAGTTTTTCCAAGGCGGGCCTGCGTCTGGGGGTCACGCAGAGTGCCGTCAGCCAGTCTGTCGCGTTGCTGGAAAAGCATTATGGCGTGACCTTGCTCGACCGCAGCGACCGCCGGCACATCCGTCTTACGCCCCAGGGCGAGAGTCTGCTCTTCCATGCCCGCCGCATCCTCTCCGAGAGCGATTCCCTCGATTATCTCTTTCTCCATTATGATGCGCTGACGGACCTGGAGGAGGTCAAAATCGCCATCGACCAGCCATTGATGGACGCTTTGGCCGGTCGTTTCCTGGCTTCCCTGTTTGCCGTCAATCCGCTCCTGCATGTCATCGTGTGTACCCCCGGAGACGGGGTTGAGGCCGATTTTTATCTGCAATCGGACGGACCGAGGGCTTCCGACGCCTTTTCCGGGCATCCCTTGTGTACCTATCTGATGCGTGTAGCCAAGGAGTTGTTGGACTGATTTTTGACCGGTGAAAAGAAGACGTATACCGCCCGGCCTGGTGCCGCTGCTCTTGCCGCTGTTGCTGGCGGCATGTGCGGCGACGCAGACACAGGAGTATGGATTGGAGGTGCTGGCCGAGCATCCCCACGATACCGGAGCCTACACGCAGGGACTCTTTTTCCATGACGGCCGGCTGCACGAAAGTACGGGGCATTACGGCCGCTCTTCTTTCCGCCGTGATGTGTCCCTCGAGACGGGAGGGTATGCGCAGAAATTGGATTTTGAAGATCGTTACTTTGTCGAGGGGTCCGTCATTCTGGACGGGGAATTGTTCATCCTGACCTGGCGGGAGCATGTCGTTTTCGTGTACGACGCCGCCACGCTGACTTTCAAACGGGCGCACCGTTATCCGAGGGAGGGCTGGGGGCTGACGACGGACGGGACTTGCCTGATTGCCTCGGACGGCTCCTCGCGGATTCATTTTCTGGATGCGCAACTCAAGCGGCTCCGTTCGGTCGATGTGAAGATGGATGGCGAAAGCGTGCGTCTGCTCAATGAGTTGGAGTGGATAGACGGGCGTATCTGGGCCAATGTCTATCTGGAGGATTATATCGTAATCATCAATCCCGATTCGGGCCTTGTCGAGGGGCGGATCGACTGTGGCGGTCTGCTGCCCCCGTCCTTGCGTACGCGCGATACGGATGTGCTCAACGGCATTGCCTGGGACGGTGAACGCATCTTCCTCACCGGCAAAAACTGGCCCCGTCTCTACCAGGTCCGGATCCGCAAGAAATAAGGGGGGATGTGGGAGCAGACGGATTCGAACCGCCGACCCTCTGCTTGTAAGGCAGATGCTCTAAACCGACTGAGCTATGCTCCCGAACTTGTCAATGCGCGGGCTATTCCGCTCACCTTGCCGCTCTTCTTTCCAAGAAGCGGCTGCAAAGATAGGTAAAAATTTAGAAATCCAAAAATTATGTCATAATGCGCCGTGGACGCTCGAAAACAGCCCTGCATTTAAAATGCTGATTCATAGAGAAATTTGTAAGAC
>CAMNQO010000015.1 GCA_946549475.1 uncultured Bacteroidales bacterium | reverse complement strand
ACGGCTACAGCGAAGCCTGGCAGAAAGAAGCCGCCCGCCGCGGACTGGATGTGGAAAGCAGCGTTCCCCGGATGTTCAAGGCCTTCACCGAGCCGGCCGCCGTGGAACTGTTCACCCGGCTGGGCATCTACAGCGAGAAGGAACTCAAGGCCCGCAACGAGGTCAAATGGGAAACCTATACAAAGAAAGTACAGATTGAAGCGAAGATGACCGCCCGCATGGCGACCAACCATATCCTGCCGGCCGCCCTGGAATACAAGCGCCGTCTGCTGGAAGAAGTGGACCTGACGCGCAAGAACTTCCCCGACGAGTACCTGGAAATGTGCCGGACGGGCATCGGCTTCATCCGGGAGATTTCCGCCCTGTGCGCCCGCCTCGAAGACAAAATCAAGGCGATGACCCAAGCCTGTGCCGCCGCCGATGCGCAGGAGGGCGAATTTGAACGGGCTGATGCGTACCACGCCGTGGCCGAATCGCTCTTTGCCATCCGCGGCTGCATCGACGCCTTGGAAGAAATCACGGACAACGACCTCTGGCCGCTTCCCAAGTACAGAGAAATCCTCTTTATCAACTAATCCATGGAACAGAGAAAAACATTATACCATCCTGCTTACGAGCACGATGCCTGCGGTGTGGGGATGCTGGTCAACCTGCACGGTGACAAGACCCACCAGTTGGTCGATCAGGCCCTGACAGTCCTCGAAAACCTTCAGCACAGAGGAGCGGAAGGAGCCGACCACAAGTCCGGTGACGGCGCGGGCATCCTGGTGCAAATCCCCCACGAATTTATCCTGTTGCAGGGAATACCGGTCCCGGAGCGCCTGAAATACGGCACCGGGCTGGTCTTCCTGCCCCGGGAAAAGGCAAAAGGAGAGGCCTGTATGGATATCATCCGGGAAGAGTGCGGGAAAGCCGGCTTTGAACTCAGCCATATCCGCGAGGTCCCGGTCAACTCGGACATTCTGGGAGCAACATCCCGCGCCTGCGAGCCGCATACCGTGCAGATTTTCATTACCGGAGCGGAGGGTCAGGAACACCACGATGCGGGCCGGTTCGAGGCGCAATTGTACTTGCTTCGCAAACACATCGAGCAGAGGATTGACGAAAAGGACTTTTATGTCGTTTCGCTTTCCAACCGCATCCTGGTATACAAAGGCATGCTCTCTTCCACGCAGTTGCGGGAATATTATCCCGATCTGGGCAATCCGTTCTTTACCAGCGGCCTGGCGATGGTCCACTCGCGATTCAGCACCAACACCTTCCCCTCCTGGGCACTCGCCCAGCCCTTCCGGATGGTGGCTCACAACGGGGAAATCAACACCATCCGGGGCAACCGGAGTTGGATGGACGCCCGCGAGAGCGTACTTTCGTCCGAGGCGCTCGGCGATGTCAGGGACATCCATCCGATCCTGCAACCCGGAATGAGCGACAGCGCTTCCTTCGACAATGCGCTGGAGTTTTTTGTCCGTTCGGGACTCAGCCTGCCCCACGCGATGGCAATGATGGTGCCGGAATCGTTCAACGAAAAGAATCCCATCAGCCGCCGGCTGAAGGACTTTTACGAGTATCATTCCATCCTGATGGAGCCTTGGGACGGTCCGGCAGCCCTGCTCTTTACGGACGGGCGCTATGCCGGCGGTATGCTGGACCGCAACGGTCTGCGTCCGTGTCGCTATCTTGTCAGCGACGAGTTGCTGCTGATGGCTTCGGAGGCCGGCTGCCTGAAGATAGACCCGGCCCTCATCAAGGTCAAGGGGCGGCTGGAGCCGGGCAAAATCCTGATGGTGGACAGCGAAAGCGGACAGATGTTCACCGACAAAGAAATCAAGGAGCAACTTTCGGGCGCCAAGCCCTGGGGAGAATGGCTCCAGGACGGGCGGGTCGAACTGGCCAGACTGCACAGCGGCCACAAGGGCGAGTATCAAATCGATGACTTCGAGCGGCGTCTGCGGGCTTTCGATTATGTAAGGGAAGATGTGGATCGCACCCTCATACCGATGTGCACGACGGCGCAGGAGCCCATTTCCTCGATGGGAAACGACAGCCAGCCGGCCGTGCTTTCCGACAGGCCGCAACTGCTGTTCAACTATTTCCGGCAGCAATTCGCACAGGTCACCAATCCGCCCATCGACCCGATCCGTGAGGAATTGGTGATGGACTTGACCGAGTACATCGGCGCCGTGGGGATGAACATCCTCACGCCCGATGCCAGCCATTGCAAGATGGTGCGGCTCCCCCAGCCCGTGCTGACCAACACCGAACTGGACATCCTCTGCAACATCCGCTACAAGGGCTTCAATACCGAGAAACTGCCGATGCTCTTCGACGGGACACAAGGCGTGAAGGGACTGGAAGAAGCCCTCGACCGGCTCTGCCAGAAAGCGGAGGCCTCGGTCGGCCAGGGCATCAACTACCTCATCCTGAGCGACCGTCAGATGGACAGCGGACATACAGCCATCCCTTCTTTGCTGGCCGTCAGTGCCGTCCATCATCATCTGGTCAAGGTCAAAAAGCGCGTGCAGACCGCCCTCATCGTGGAGAGCGGTGAGATACGCGAAGTGATGCACGCCGCCCTCCTGCTGGGCTATGGCGCCAGCGCCGTCAATCCGTATATGGCCTTTGCCGTCATCGAAGACCAGGTCCGTCAGGGACGCATCCAACTGGATGCCCATACGGCCCGTCACAACTACATCAAAGCCTTGGACAAGGGTCTGCTCAAGATCATGAGCAAAATGGGAATCAGCACCATCCGTTCCTACCGGGGCGCCAAGATTTTCGAAGCCCTCGGCCTGAGCGCGGAACTCCTGAAGAAGTATTTCGGGACGGATTGTTCGACCATCGGGGGCATCCGGCTGCAAGAAGTGGCCCGCGATGCCGTGCGGATGCACCGGCAAGGTTACGGACCGGCGGAACCGGACCCGCTCCTGCCTTTTGTCGGCCAGTATCAGTTCCGCAAAGACGGCATCAAGCACGCCTGGACGCCGGAAACCATCGCGGCCTTGCAACTGGCCACCCGGACAGGCAGTTATGCCAAATTCAAGGAATTTACCCGTCTGGTGGACGGGAAGCCCGACCCGATTTTCCTGCGCGATTTCTTCCGTCTGCCCCACAATCCCATTCCGATAGAAGAAGTGGAGCCGGAGGAAAGCATCGTCAAGCGCTTTGTAGGTGCGGCGATGTCCTTCGGCGCGATGAGCAAGGAAGTACACGAAAGCATCGCCCTCGCCCTGAACAAACTGGGCGGCCGGAGCAACACCGGAGAGGGCGGAGAAGACGCCCGCCGCTTCTATGAGAAAGTGGACGGCGTGTCGCTCTGCAGCGCCATCAAGCAGGTCGCTTCCGGCCGTTTCGGCGTGACGGCGGAATATCTGGTCAACGCCCGGGAAATCCAGATCAAGGTCGCCCAGGGTGCCAAGCCCGGTGAAGGCGGCCAGTTGCCCGGCTACAAGGTCAACGAAATCATCGCCAAGACCCGCAATGCCATCCCGGGCATCTCGCTCATCTCTCCCCCGCCCCATCACGATATTTATTCCATCGAAGACCTCGCACAGTTGATTTTTGACCTCAAGAATGTCAACCCCGAGGCGAAAATCAGCGTCAAACTGGTCGCCGAGAGCGGGGTGGGGACTGTAGCGGCCGGCGTCGCCAAGGCCAAGGCCGACCTCATCGTCATTTCCGGTGCGGAAGGCGGTACGGGCGCCTCCCCCGCCTCCTCCATCCGCTATGCCGGCGTCAGCCCGGAAATCGGCCTGGCGGAGACGCAGCAGACCTTGGTGCTGAACGGCTTGCGCGAGAATGTCGAATTGCAGGTGGACGGTCAGTTGAAGACCGGACGGGATGTGATTTCGATGGCCTTGCTGGGAGCGGGAGAATTTGGTTTCGGCACGGCCCAACTCATCGTACTGGGCTGCGTGATGATGCGCAAATGCCACTCGGACACTTGTCCGATGGGGGTCGCCACCCAGAATCCCGAACTGCGCAAGCACTTCATCGGGAAAAGCGAATACCTGGTCAACTTCTACCGTTTTCTGGCCCGGGAAGTGCGCGAATACCTCGCCGAGATGGGCTTCCGCCGTTTTGAGGATATCATCGGGCGAAGCGACCTGATCGGGATTCAGAAGGAAAAGATGAACGAAAAGACCTCCGGGCTGGATTTGGACGCGCTGCTGGCACGGGTGGACAGTACGGAGGCCCTGCACAAAATGCGTGACGGAAGGCACAAGATCTATGATGTGCCGGACCGGGAAATCATCGAGGCTACCCGCTACGCCGTGGAGAACAAGCAGAAGATGGCCCTGGGCTACAACATCGTCAACACCCACCGGGCGACCGGTGCGATGCTATCGGGCGTGATTGCCAGGCGCTGGGGCAGCGAAGGCCTGCCCGACGGGACGATTGACATCTCGTTCAAGGGCTCTGCCGGCCAAAGTTTCGGCGCCTTCCTGATGAAAGGCGTGCACTTCTCTCTCGAAGGAGAAGCCAACGATTACCTCGGCAAGGGACTGTCGGGCGGTGTCATCAGCGTCTATCCGCCGGCACGCTGCCAGTTTGACAGCCACGACAACATGATTGCCGGCAATACCCTGCTCTATGGCGCCACTTCGGGAAAAGTCTTCATTTCCGGCCGCACGGGCGAGCGCTTCGCCGTGCGCAACAGCGGAGCCCTCGCCGTCGTGGAGGGTACGGGCGACCACTGCTGCGAATACATGACGGGCGGCCGCGTGGTCGTACTCGGACCGACGGGACGCAACTTTGCCGCCGGTATGTCGGGCGGTCTGGCCTATGTCTGGGATCCCGGGCACGATTTCGACCAGTATTGCAATATGGATATGATTGAACTGGGACTGATCGAAGAAAAGGCCCGCGAGAAAGAGTTGCAGGCCCTGATTGCCGAACATTTCCGGCAGACGGGCTCGAAACTCGCGGCCCGGATGATCGAGCATTGGGAGGACTATGTGGGTGATTTCATCCAGATTACTCCGATCGAATACCGGCGCGTACTCCAGGAAGAGGCGATGAAGAAATTACAAGAAAAAATCAACAAAATTGAATACTGATTATGGGAGATCCGAAAGCATTTATGAATATACCCCGTCAGGAAGCGGGGCACCGGCCTGTACACGAACGAATCTGTGATTTCAGCGAAGTCGAACAGACCCTGAGCGAAAGCGAGCGGCGCAAGCAGGCCTCCCGCTGTATGGATTGCGGAGTCCCCTTCTGCCACTGGGCCTGCCCGCTGGGCAACAAGCAACCCGAATGGCAGGATGCCTTGTACCGGGGCGACTGGAAGACCGCCTGGCTGCTGCTGAGCGCCACCAATGATTTTCCCGAATTTACGGGACGCATCTGCCCCGCACT
The DNA here is from genome assembly GCA_946549475.1 of uncultured Bacteroidales bacterium. Taxonomy (GTDB): domain Bacteria; phylum Bacteroidota; class Bacteroidia; order Bacteroidales; family UBA932; genus Cryptobacteroides. The sequence goes on along the minus strand of CAMNQO010000015.1, from coordinate 11,375 downwards.
TTGCGAGAAAAGTTGCACCCTCAATCACTGCATCGACGCTCCGGTCACCATCCGGGAGAATGAATGTGCCATCGTGGAAAAGGCTTTCCGGGAGGGCTATGTCATCCCGCGCACTTATCCGCGCAACGGACGGAAAGTGGCGGTCATCGGCGGCGGTCCGTCCGGATTGTCGGCGGCGGTCAGGCTCAACGCCTGCGGGTACGAAGTCACGGTCTATGACAAGAGAGCCAAGGCCGGCGGCCTGGTCCGTTACGGGATTCCCAACTTCAAACTGGACAAGTTTGTCATTGACAGGCGCATCCGCCTGATGGAGGAAGAGGGCGTCCATTTTGTGACGGACTGCCGGGTGGACACCGGAAAGTCCCTGCCCGAAGGCTATGATGCCTATGTCATCGCCACCGGCACGCCGACTGCACGGGACCTGAATATACCCGGACGCGAACTCAAAGGAATCCATTTCGCACTGGAACTGCTTTCGCAACAGAACGAAATCCTCGAAGGCGTGCAGGTCGCTCCGAAAGCGCGCGTAAGCGCAAAAGGACGGAAGGTACTTGTCATCGGCGGCGGCGATACGGGCAGCGACTGCATCGGCACCTGCCATCGTCAGGAAGCGGTCAGCGTCACGCAGATCGAGATTCTTCCCAAGCCCCCCGAAGGACACAACCCCGCGACCCCCTGGCCCGCCTGGCCGGTCATCCTCAAGACGACCACCAGCCACGAAGAGGGTTGCGAGCGGCGCTGGTGCCTGACCTCCAATCATTTTATCGGAGATGAAAACGGGCGCGTCAAAGGCGTTGAGGTAGAGCGCGTGGAATGGATTCCCGACGAGAACGGCGGCCGCCCGAAGATGCAGCCCACCGGCGAGAAGGAAATCATTGCCTGTGACATGGTGCTCCTGGCGATGGGCTTTCTCAAGCCCGAGCATCCCGCCTACCCTGAAAATGTGTTCCTGGCAGGCGATGCCGCCAGCGGCGCCAGCCTCGTCGTCCGGGCGATTGCCAGCGGACGGGATGCCGCCGCCCGTGTCGATGCTTATCTGCAAAAGAAGGAGGATGTTCGATGAATTTGCGTTTCTCCAAGATGGAAGGCCTGGGCAACGACTACATCTATGTCGATACGACCCGCCGCTGGGGCGAAAACCGCGAACAGATCCGTGCCATCGACGCGCTCGTGGCTGCGCCGGAATACTGGTCCAAGCGCTGGAGCGACCGTCATACGGGCATCGGAGCGGACGGACTGGTCCTGATCGGGCGCTCCGGCACGGCGGATTTCTCGATGCGGATTTTCAATGCCGATGGCTCGGAAGCCGGGATGTGCGGGAATGCCTCCCGCTGCATCGGCAAGTATGTGTACGAAAAGCATCTGACAGACAAGACCGAACTGCTTCTGGAGACCCGTTCCGGCATCAGACGCCTGCGTCTCTTTCCCGATGCTGACGGGAAAGTGGAGCGCGTCAGCGTGGATATGGGTGTGGGACGCATCCTGCACGGGCCGGATGGCTCGACCTTGTCCGAGGTCGAGGCCGGCGGACGAAAATATGCCTGTACGGCCGTCAATATGGGCAATCCGCATCTGGTCATTTTCGTGGAAGATGCGGAAAGCATAGATCTGCCCGTCCTCGGCCCCGTGCTGGAGCACCATCCCTTCTTTGCGGACCGGACCAATGTGGAGTTTGCCAGCATCCTGTCCCCCGGCAAGGACGGACCGGTCCGCCTGCGGATGCGGGTGTGGGAGCGCGGCAGCGGCATCACCCGGGCCTGCGGGACCGGGGCCTGCGCCACGAGCGTAGCCGCCCTCGGCGGGAAGATAGACGAGGATGCGGAAATCGTGATGGACGGCGGCAGCCTCTTCATTCACTATGACCGTCAGAGCCGGGAAGTCGTGATGCAGGGGCCTGCCCGCTTTGTCTTCGAGGGGGAAATTGAAATGACGCAACCGGCTGTCCGGACAGAAGATTGAGAAGATTATGGCAAAGGTAAACGAAAATCTTTTATCCCTGGGAGGACGCTATCTGTTCTCAGAAATTGCGGCACGCACAGGGAAATTCACCGCCGCACATCCCGAGGTCCGGCTCATCCGGATGGGTATCGGAGATGTCACCCGCCCCCTGGTCCCATCCGTCATCCGGGCGATGCACGCGGCCGTGGAAGACTGCGCCTCGGCGGAGACCTTCCGGGGCTACGGACCGGAACACGGCTACGACTTTCTGCGCGAAGCCATCGTACGGACCGATTATGCCGGGACGGGCATCGATATAGACGAGGTGTTTGTCAGTGACGGAGCCAAGAGCGACACCGGCAATTTCGGCGACCTGCTCTCCCGCGACAATCTCATCGGTATTCCCGACCCGGTCTATCCCGTGTACGCGGATACAGGCAGCATCGCCGGCCGGCCGCTCCGCTACATTCCCTGCAATGAGGGGAATGGCTTTTGCGGCGATATTCCGTCGGAGCGGCTGGATGCGGTATGGCTCTGCTACCCCAACAACCCCACTGGCGCGGTCATCAGCCGGGAAAAACTCGCCCGCTGGGTGCGGTATGCCTTGGAGAACGAGTGTCTGATCCTCTATGACTCCGCCTACGAAGCCTTTATCCGGGATGCGGACATTCCGCACAGCATCTATGAGATTCCGGGAGCGAAGGAATGTGCCGTGGAGTTTCGCAGTTTTTCCAAGACGGCGGGGTTCACGGGCATCCGCTGCGGCTACACCATCGTGCCCAAAAACTTGAAAATCCGCAGCGCCAACGGACGGAAAATCTCGCTCAATCCTTTGTGGGAGAGACGGCAGAGTTGCAAATTCAACGGAGCCTCCTACATTTCCCAGCGGGGAGCCGAGGCTGTTTACAGTCCGCAAGGCCGGCTGGAAATCCGGGAAGTCATCGACGCTTATCTGGAGACCGCTTCCCTCATCCGCCGGACCTTTCTGGAGGCGGGACTGACTCCTTGCGGGGGCAACAACTCTCCCTACATCTGGGCCCGTTGCCCGCACGGGATGTCTTCCTGGGACTTTTTCGACTTCCTGCTTGTGCGGGCGGGCGTCGTGATTACTCCCGGAGCCGGATTCGGTGCGGAGGGCGAGGGCTGGTTCCGTACGACCGCGTTCGCCTCCCGGGAGGCCACTTTGGAAGCGATGAATCGAATGAAGGATATAATCAAATGAAAAAAGGAATTTTAGAATTGGAAGACGGCACTATCCTGGAAGGATTTTCTTTCGGTTGCGACCGTTCCGTCTCCGGGGAACTTGTGTTTTACACGGCGATGACAGGCTATCCGGAAAGCCTGACCGATCCCTCGTACGAGGGACAGATCCTGGTACCCACCTATCCGATGATCGGCAACTACGGGGTGCCGGACGAATGCGAGGACGGGGGCATTTCCCGTTTTTTCGAGTCGCCGCGCATCCACTGCGCCGGTCTGGTCATCTCGGACTATTCCGACCATTACAGCCATTGGGATTCCCGGCGCAGTCTCGGAACCTGGCTGAAAGAAGAAGGGGTCCCCGGACTGTATGGCATCGACACCCGCGCCTTGACCCGCAAACTGCGTGAACAGGGGTCGATGCTGGGCAAAATCCGCTTTGGGGAAGAGGATGTCCCCTTCTACAATCCCGACGACGACAACCTGGTCTCGCGGGTCTCGACAGCCGGGGTACGGGTCTATGGGAAGGGCCGCTACAAAGTGCTGCTGGTGGATTGCGGGATGAAGAACAACATCCTGCGCTGCCTGCTCCGCCATGATGTCACGGTCAAGCGTGTCCCTTGGGACTATGATTTCAGCCGCGAGGACTATGACGGACTCTTTCTGTCCAACGGTCCGGGCGACCCGGCCCGCTGCGGAGTGACCATCGGGCATATCCGTCAGGCCCTGCGGGAGGACCGCCCCATCATGGGTATCTGTCTGGGACACCAGTTGCTCTCGCTCGCCGCCGGCGCGAAGACCTACAAACTCAAGTACGGCCACCGCGGACACAACCAGCCCGTGGTCATCCCGGGCACGCACCGCTGCTACATCACCTCGCAGAATCACGGCTTTGCCGTGGATGAAAAGACCCTGCCGCCGGATTGGGAGCCGATGTTCACGAACATCAACGACGGGACCAACGAAGGCATCCGGCACCGGAGCAAGCCTTTTTTCTCCACCCAGTTCCATCCCGAGGCCTCCGGCGGACCGGTGGACACCGAAAACCTTTTCCAAAAATTCGTTGACAATATGGCTCAAAGGAATCGATAATATGCAAAAGAAAATACTCATACTCGGATCGGGCGCCCTGCAAATCGGGCAGTCGGGAGAATTTGACTATTCCGGCTCGCAAGCACTGAAAGCCTTGCGGGAAGAGGGCTGCCACACCATCCTGCTCAATCCCAATGTCGCCACCGTACAGACTTCTGAAGGGGTTGCAGATACCACTTATTTCCTGCCCGTCACCGCCGAATTTGCCCGGAAAATCATCGACCGGGAGCGGCCGGACGGCATCCTGCTGACTTTCGGCGGCCAGACGGCACTGAACTGCGGCGTCGAACTGTACCGCAGCGGCGTGCTGGCGCAGTACGGCGTCGAAGTACTCGGAACGCCGGTGGAAGCCGTCATTCAGACGGAAGACCGTGAACTTTTTGCCGATATGATGCACCGGATCGGCGTCAAGACGGCCCGCAGCATCGCCGTCACCTCGCCGGAAGAAGCGCTGGACGCCGCCCGGGCAATCGGTTACCCGGTCATCGTCAGGGCCGCCTACACCCTGGGCGGACTGGGCTCCGGCTTTTGCGGCAATGACGAAGATTTGCGCAGGCTGGCCGCTTCGGCCTTCGATTATTCTCCCCAGATCCTGGTGGAAGAGTCCCTCAAGGGCTGGAAAGAAATCGAATACGAAGTGGTCCGTGACCGCTACGACAACTGCATCACGGTCTGCAATATGGAAAATTTCGACCCGCTGGGCATCCACACGGGCGAAAGCATCGTGGTCGCCCCTTCGCAGACGCTCAGCGATCACGAATACCACCGGCTGCGGGAAATCGCCATCCGTATCGTGCGTACGGTGGGCATCGTGGGAGAATGCAACGTGCAGTATGCCCTCGATCCGGATTCGGACGACTACCGGGTCATCGAAGTCAATGCCCGGCTGAGCCGCTCTTCCGCCCTTGCCTCGAAAGCGACCGGCTATCCGCTGGCCGCCGTCGCCGCCAAATTGTCCCTCGGGTATGGCCTGGACGAGATTTCGAATGCCGTCACCCGCGTCACTTCCGCCTGCTTTGAGCCGGCGCTGGACTATGTCGTCTGCAAGATTCCCCGCTGGGACCTGGGCAAGTTCGAGGGGGTCTCCAAGCAACTGGGCTCCTCGATGAAATCCGTAGGGGAAGTGATGGCCATCGGCCGGAGTTTCGAGGAAGCCATTCAGAAAGGCTTGCGGATGGTCGGCCAGGGGATGCACGGTTTCGTGGCCAATTCGCTGACGATTCCGGATTTGGACCAGGAACTGGAACATCCCAGCGACAAGCGCATCCACGCCATCGCGGCCGCTTTTGAAAAGGGGTACAGCGTTGAACGCATCCACCGGCAGACCCGGATTGACAAGTGGTTCCTGTATCGTCTGGAGAACATTTACCGGATGGAAAAACAACTTGCAGAGGCCGGCAGGCAGGCAGCCGCTGCGGGACTTTCCCGCGATGTGCTGTTGCGGGCGAAGAAACTGGGATTTTCGGACTACCAGATCGGGAAAATCGTCTTGCGGGACTCCCCGCTCGCTCCGCACGACAAGCAGATGGCCATCCGGCGGCTGCGGCTGTCGCTGGGCATCCGTCCCGTGGTCAAGCAGATCGACACCCTGGCCGGCGAATATCCGGCCCGGACCAATTATCTCTACCTTACTTATAACGGCGATGAGAACGATGTCGCTTTCGAACAGGACGGGCGCAGCGTCGTCGTGCTGGGCGGCGGGGCCTACCGCATCGGCAGCAGCGTGGAGTTTGACTGGTGTTCGGTGGCTGCCGTCAAAAAGATTCAGGAAACGGGGCTGCGGGCCGTGATGATCAACTACAATCCGGAAACCGTCAGTACGGATTACGATGTCTGCGACCGGCTCTTTTTTGACGAACTGTCGCTGGAGCGCGTGCTGGATATTGCCGATATGGAACAGCCTCGCGGGGTCATCGTGTCCACGGGCGGGCAGATTCCCAACAACCTTGCCCCCTGGCTGGACCGCTGCGGCGTACACATCCTGGGGACTTCGGCCGCCTCGATCGACCGGGCGGAGGACCGGCAGAAATTTTCACAAATGTGCGACCGGCTCGGCATCGACCAGCCGCGCTGGAAGGAACTCACCCGCGAAGAAGACATCTTCGCCTTTGCCGACGAGGTCGGACTTCCGATTATGATCCGTCCCTCCTATGTGCTTTCGGGCGCGGCGATGCGGGTGGTGTCCAGCCGCGACGAATTGGCCGACGCCCTCAAAAAGGCCGCCGTCGTCAGCCGGGAGCATCCGGTGGTCGCGACGGAGTTTCTGCAGAAGGCCAAAGAGGTGGAAATCGATGCCGTGGCGCAGGATGGAGAGATCCGATGCTATGCCATCAGCGAGCACATCGAATACGCCGGCGTACATTCGGGCGACGCCACCGTGGTCTTTCCCGCCCAGAAACTCTATTACGAGACCATCCGCCGCATCAAGCGCATCAGCCGCCAGATAGCCCGGGAACTGAATATTTCCGGCCCTTTCAACATCCAGTTTCTGGCCAGGGACAACCAACTCCGCGTGATTGAGTGTAATTTGCGTGCTTCGCGCAGTTTCCCCTTTGTCTCCAAAATCACGCGCCTGAATTTCATCGCGCTGGCGACGGAAATCATGTTGGGCCATAAGGTGGAGACCTACGGGAAAAATTTCGCCGACATCGATTATGTGGGCGTCAAGTGCTCCCAGTTCTCCTTTGCCCGTCTGCTCAAGGCCGATCCGGTGCTGGGCGTGGATATGGCATCGACCGGGGAAGCGGCCTGCCTGGGCGACAATTATTATGAAGCCTTGCTGGGTGCCATGCTTTCGGTCGGCCATCGTATTCCGTCCAAGGAAAAGGGCGTGCTGATTTCTTCCGGTCCCATCTGGTCCAAGGTGGACCTGCTGGATGCCTGCCGGCTTCTGTATGAGTCGGGCTACAAGTTGTATGCGACGGGCGGGACGGCACAATTTCTCCAGGAACACGGCATCGCCACGGAGGTGGTCCATTGGCCCGATTCGGCCAAAAGGCCGGGCGTGCTGGACTGCCTGTCCGGACGGAAAGTGGATCTGGTCATCAACATCCCGAAGAACAACACGCCGAGGGAACTGGAGAACGGTTACAAAATCCGCCGGATGGCCGTCGATCACAACATTCCCCTCATCACCAACGCACGTCTGGCCTCGGCGTATATTCAGGCTGTCTGCCGGATCGGTGCGGACGGGCTCAGCATCAAATCCTGGAACGAATATTCAATATGATTATGGACACGAAATACATTTTCATCACGGGCGGCGTCGTCTCGTCGCTGGGCAAAGGCATCATCAGCGCCTCCCTCGGAAAACTCTTGCAAGAGCGGGGCTATCGCATTACCATTCAGAAGTTCGACCCCTACATCAACATCGACCCCGGAACGCTCAATCCCTATGAACACGGAGAATGTTATGTGACGGACGACGGTTTTGAGACCGATCTGGACCTGGGACATTACGAGCGCTTTACCGGCATCCGGACTTCCCGGGACAACAGCGTGACGACCGGCCGTATCTACCAGCACGTCATCGAGCGGGAACGGCGGGGCGACTATCTGGGAAAAACCATCCAGGTCGTTCCGCACATCACCGACGAAATCAAGCGGAGAATCCTGCTGAACGCAGGCAAGCAGCCCCTCGATTTTGTCATCACGGAAATCGGCGGGACCATCGGCGACATCGAGAGCCAGCCTTTTCTGGAGGCCATCCGCCAGTTGCGCTGGGAACTCGGTCCTTCGCGGGCATTGAACATCCACCTGACCTATGTCCCTTACCTGTCTGCGGCCGGCGAACTCAAGACCAAGCCCACGCAAATGAGCGTCAAGCAGTTGCAGGGACAGGGCATTCAGCCGGATATCCTGGTGCTGCGTACGGAGCACGAACTGGGCGAAGGCTTGCGGGAGAAGGTCGCGCATTTCTGCAATGTTGAGGAGGCGGCCGTCATCCAGAGCCAGGACCTGCCCAGCATTTATGAGGTCCCCCTGAATATGCAGAGACAGGGGCTGGACGCCATCTGTCTCAAGAAACTGGGCATCGATGCGACAGAAAGCGAAATCCGTCTGCAAGAAGGGATGGAGCCCTGGAATGCTTTCCTGCGGCGTCGCAGCGAGGCGACGGAAGTCCTGGACATCGCCTTGGTCGGCAAATACGATTTGCAGGACGCCTACAAGAGCATCCTGGAGAGTCTGGCCCACGCCGGGACCCGCAACGGATGCAAGGTGGCCGCCCATTTCATCAACAGCGAGCAACTGACGCGGGACAATGTGGCGGACCGGCTGTCTCCGATGGCCGGTATCGTGATTTGTCCCGGTTTCGGACAGCGGGGCATCGGGGGAAAAATCCTGGCGGCGGAGTATGCCCGCACCCGGGATGTCCCCTGCCTGGGCATCTGTCTGGGCATGCAGATGATGGTGATTGAGTTTGCCCGGAATGTACTGGGCTATGCCGATGCGGACAGCCGGGAGATGGACGCCCATACGCCGCACAATGTGATTGACATCATGGAAGACCAGAAAAAAATCACGCAGATGGGCGGAACGATGCGGCTCCGGGGATATGATTGCGTGATTGCGGCCGGCAGCCGCACCGCCGGGGCCTATGGAGGCTGCCTGCACATCCGGGAGCGACATCGTCACCGCTATGAATTCAACAACGCCTATCGCAGAGAATTTGAGGAACACGGAATGGCGGGCGTGGGTATCAATCCGGAAGCCGACCTGGTAGAAATCGTCGAGATTCCTGCTTTGCGCTGGTACATCGGCACCCAGTTCCATCCGGAATACTCCTCCACCGTCCTTCATCCCCATCCCCTCTTTGTGAGTTTTATCCAGGCGTGCAAAACCATTAAATAGTAATATGTATGAAGAAAATTGAAGCCATCGTGCGCCAGACGCACTTTGAAGAGATCAAGCAGGCGTTGTTCGATGCCGACATCAACTGGTTTTCCTATGCGGAGGTCAAGGCCATCGGGCAAGACCGGGAAGACCGCATCTACCGTGGCGTGATGTACAGCACGGATATCATTTCCCGCATCGAGATCACCATCGTTTGCCGCGAACAGTTTGTAGAGCCGGCCATTCAGGCGATTATGAAAGCCGGGCGGACCGGCGAAGTCGGTGACGGGCGCATCTTTGTCAGTCCGGTCGATGACACCTGGTCCATCCGCACCGGAGAGCACGGGGATGAAGTACTGAGAGATAAAAAGTAGAATGATTAAAAAGAGTAAATGTTATGAATGAGATTGCCTTATCGCTGGATACCGTATGGATGCTGCTGGCCGCGATGCTGGTCTTTTGGATGCAACCGGGCTTTGCCTTGTGCGAAGCCGGCCTGACCCGTTCCAAAAATACGGCTAATATTTTGATGAAGAATTTTGTGGATTTCATCTTCGGTTCCATCATTTTCTTTTTTGTCGGATTTGGATTGATGTTCGGAAACGATGGAGATGGCTTTGTGGGGATGCCCAACTGGGGTGACCTGTCCTTTTATAAGGGAAATCTGCCCGTAGAGGGATTTCTGATGTTTCAGACCGTCTTCTGCGCCACTTCCGCTACCATCGTCAGCGGAGCAATGGCCGAACGGACGAAATTCTCCACCTATTTGATATATAGTGCCATCATTTCCCTGTTTATCTACCCCATCGAAGGACATTGGACCTGGGGAGGCGGCTGGCTCGGCAAGATGGGATTTCACGACTTTGCCGGCTCTGCCATTGTCCACAGCGTAGGCGGCGTCCTGGCACTGATCGGTGCGATGGCTCTCGGTCCCCGTCGCGGGAAATACGGGAAAGACGGCAGAAGCCGGGCGATCCCGGGCCACAACCTCACCCTCGCCTCGCTGGGCGTATTCATCCTGTGGATGGGCTGGTTCGGTTTCAACCCCGGCAGTCAACTGGCGGCCAGCGGAGAAGTCAACCGCCTCGCCATTTCGCATGTATTCTTGACAACCAACCTGGCTGCCGCTGCCGGCGGCGCAGCAACGCTTTTTGTAACCTGGATCAAATACGGCAAGCCGTCGCTTTCCATGATGCTCAATGGCATATTGGCCGGTCTGGTCGGCGTTACGGCCGGATGTGATGTCGTTTCTCCGGTCGGAGCGCTGCTCATCGGCCTGACCTGCGGTACGGTCCTGGTCTTCGCCATCGAATTGATCGACCACAAATTGCACATTGACGACCCTGTCGGTGCCGCTTCCGTACATGGTGTCTGCGGCATACTCGGCACTTTGATGACCGGCCTGCTGGCCGTGGACGGCGGTCTGTTGTATGGCGGCGGCTGGAAAATGCTGGGCGTGCAGAGTTTCGGCATCCTGGTCATCGATTTGTGGGCGGCCGTTTGCGGGGTCATCCTTTTCTATGGCATCCGGAAAGTCAAAGGCCTGCGCGTGGAATCCCGCGTGGAGGAAGAAGGTCTGGATGTCTATGAGCACGGCGAAAGTTGCTATAACGGATAGTATCGGGCGTGTTTGTGCGGAAATTAAATATTTTTTGCTATCTTTGCAGCGCAATCGCAGTGATTGTATCTATCCTGGACCGGGCTATTTAAAAAGTTATTCATTTATCCGGTTCATCATACCTAAACAAATATTTATGCACAACATCGACCAACTGAAAGCAATGCCCGAAGAGGCGATTAAGGCACTGGCGGAGAGCCTGGGCATTACACGTATCAAAAAACTGAGTCCGCAAGAACTGATATACAGTATCATTGACAAGGAAGCGGAGCAAGAGTCTGGCAATGAGCCGCCCCGCACGCCCCGGATGAAACGCCCCAGAAAGGGCGCCGCCCCCAAAACGGAGGAGCCCGCAGCAAGCGCCAAGAGCGAGCCGGCGTCCGACACAACGCAGGAAACGCGGACGGGTGAGACGGTCAAAAACAACGGAGGCAGCGCGGAAAGTGCCCCGCAGGCTCCCGCCACCCCGGCTCCTTCGCACAGAGGCCGCAAGAAAAAAGTGGCGCCTACGGAGACGGCCCCCGTGGCTTCTGCGGAAGCCGCCCCGGCGGCCCCTGTCAGTCCGGTCGCAGATGCCGACGCTGCAAATACGGGCAAGACCGATGAGCAAAACGCTTCTTCCGAGGCTCCGGCCGGCGAGAAAGTCCGCAAAAAAAGAGGTCCCAAACGCAAGATTGACTTGAAAAACATCCCG
>CAMNQO010000014.1 GCA_946549475.1 uncultured Bacteroidales bacterium | reverse complement strand
CGTCATCCCCCGCTATGTCCTCAGTCCGCTGGAAGCGGACCTGGCCTATTTGCGGCAGAACGGTGCGGACCATTTCAACATATTGGATCTCGAATATCAATTCAATATGGTTTATCTGGGCAGCCGCTTCAATGGCAAGATCGACCGCATAGACAGTCTGGACAGCGGGAAGGTGCGTGTCATCGATTACAAGACCGGCAGTGACGAGCCCGCTTGTCTGGGGTTGACGGAAGACCAGGCGGACAAGCCCTTTGCGGATTACAAGTTCAAGGCTGCCATTCAGTTTCATCTGTATGATGAGGCCGTCATCCGGGCGAAGGAAGGACTGGGCTTCCCTTCCTCCCGCGAGGGGCTGCTCAATGCGATGTATGTCCCTTTCCGGATCTCCGCCGATGCCGTCCCGCAGGATTACGAAGTCAAGCGCAGTATCGCCGCCCGTATGGAAGAAAAGATTGAAACGCTCCTGCGGGAACTCAAAGACGAAAAAACACCTTTCAGGAAGACGGAGGATGCCGCCTCCTGTGGTTTTTGTGATTTTAAAAGCATTTGCGGACGATGACCGACAGTAAACCGATTCTTTTGCGCAGGGCTTCCGCCGGCTCGGGGAAGACTTATATCCTGGCCAGAACCTATATCCGTCTTTTGCTGGAAGGATATTTCAATCCGGATGCCTCGGACGGCGTGCGTCAATACCGGCACATTCTGGCCGTCACCTTTACCAACAAGGCGACCGCCGAGATGAAGGAGCGTATCTTGCGCGAGTTGGATATTCTGGCAAAAAGCCCTGCAAAATCCAGTTTTTTCAAGGATTTCAGCACGCTTTTCGGCCGTTCGGAAGCAGAATTGAAGAAGGCGGCCGGGGAAATCCTTTTCCACCTGCTGCACGACTACGGCTCCTTCAGCGTGAGCACCATCGACAGTTTTTTCCAACTCGTCCTGCGGGCTTTCTCCCGCGAGGTCGGATATTATTCCTCCTATCAGGTGGAACTCGACCGAAAGGGACTCGTGACAGAAAGCGTGGAGCGGATCCTGGATTCGCTGGACGAAGGGGAGGACAACAAGGAACTCCTGGACTGGCTTTCCCGGCAGGCCCTCTACCGTGTTTCCAACGGGGAAAAATTCTCTACCGATGTCCTCCTGCAAAATGTAGCGGAAAGGCTGATGACCGACAATTACAAGGAGGCTTTGCTTCAGTCGCAGATGGATGAAGAAAAACTCTATGACCACAAGCGCCTGCAGGCATTGGAGGAGAGTTGCCGCAAAATGAAAAAGGCGTGCAAGGAGAAAATCCGGGATGCGGCGCGGGAAGCGGAGCAGGAGCGGCAGCGTGCCTTGGGCGACATCGTGACGAGCGGCAGTACCTTGGAAAAAGTCCTCGGCAAACTCACGGCGATGGGGACCGGAGAAAAAGATGCCATCCCTTCGATAACCGATGCCGCCTATGCCAAACTGTTTCTTCCGGCCGGGGCGGTCGATGCCTGCCAGTGGTTCAAGAAAGCCGACCGGCGGTATTTTGAGGACGGGGCCGGACTCGAACTGCTTTTGCAGAAAATGGATGCGCTGCGTGCGGCTTATGAGGAAGCGCTTCCGCTGGTCCGTACCCTGGATGTCATTTCCTCCCAACTGTACGGTTTCGGGGTCGTCCGGCGCATCCGGCAGGAGTTGGATGCCTTGATGAAGGAAAAGAATGTGCTCAGTCTGGATGAGACCAACGAGATACTCAAAGACCTCATTTCCGACACCGACACGCCTTTTATCTATGAGAAGGTGGGCGTGCGTTTCGAGCATTTTCTGCTGGACGAGTTCCAGGACACCTCCCATGTGCAGTGGAACAACTTCCGTCCGCTCTTGAAAGAGAGCGTGGATAACGGTCACAGCAACCTGATCGTCGGCGACCCCAAGCAGAGCATCTATCGCTGGCGCAACTCCGACGCGACCCTGATGACCGAGGTGCTTCCCAAGACTTTCGATTCCTTTATCGATGATGCGCACGAACTCGATACCAATTGGCGCAGTGCGAAGGAAATCATCCGTTTCAACAACGCATTTTTCTCCTATGCGGCTGCACAGATGGACAAAGAACTCCAGCAGGGAACTCCCTTGCAGGATATTTACAAAGATGTCAGGCAGAAAGAAAACAAGCGCGGGGGCGGCTATGTCCGGCTGGACTTCTGCGTGGCGCGTGAAACGGAGGAGGGGAAGGTGAAAGCCTTCGATGTCGAAATGGAAAAGGTCCTGGAGTCCATCGGGGAAGCGCTCGCGCACGGCTACCGGCCGGGAGACATCACCGTGGTCGTCCGTACCGGGGCGCAGGGCATACAACTGGGGTCGTTTCTGACGGAGCATTACATCAAGGTCTCCACTTCGGACACGCTCGGCATCGCTTCCTCTTCGATTGTCCGTCTGCTGCTTTCGCTTTTGTCCAGCCGGGACGATCCGAATGACAATATGCGGGCCTGGCTGGCGGAAAAATTTCTGTCGGAACAAGGGACCCTACCCGATGAATGCTCTTTGGCGGATCTCTGCGAGGGGATGTTGCGGGAAATCAAAAAGCGGCATCCGGATGAGTTCCGGCGGCAGATTGCCTACATCCGCTGCTTCATGGATGTGCTGAACGATTATGTCGCCAGGGGGGACAATTCGCTTCATGCCTTTGTCCGCTATATGGACGGCCGGAACGACTCCATCAGTTCGCCCGAGGCGCCGGATGCCGTCAATATCATCACCATCCACAAAGTCAAAGGTCTGGATGCGCCCTATGTCATCGCACCGTTTATCGAGTCCATCGAATGGGCCCGTGTCGATGGTAAAGGCGAAAGTATCTGGTGCGTGCCCGATCTGAAGGGGTCGCCCCTGCAAGGCATGGCGGAAGGGGTCTATCAGGTCTGTCTCACGGCCAAAACGGCCGGAGGAAGTCATTTTGAACAGAGTTATCTGGATGAAAGGCGGCTGGAGTATATCGACAACCTCAATGTCTTGTATGTCGCCTTTACCCGCCCTGTCGAAGTGCTGCACATCATCAGTGCTTCTCCCAAGGATACGGAGACGGCCTCTTTCCCGGCACTGCTCAGGCAGTATGCCGAGGACCACATGACGGAGGAAGAGAACGGCGCTTATGCGGTCGGGGTATTCGCTTTGCATCCGGCCGGAGAAAAAGAAAACGCAGAAGGAAATGAACGCTGTTCCGTCCGGGAACTCCGTCCGGCCGATGCCTGGCCTTCCTTCCCGAGAGGGTCGCGTGTCCAACTTCGTGCGGACGCCTCGGATTTCTTCCAAAGTGAAGGGCAGAAGGCTGTCTCGTCGAGTCGCATCAACGGCACGGTCATGCACGACATTCTCTCGCAGGTGGTCCATCCCGAAGATTTGGATGCCGCCGTACATGCTTCCGTCCTGTCGGGGGCGTTGGAGGCGGACAAGGAGCAGGAGACTTTGGCCTTCCTCCGGCTTCGCATCGATGCGGCCGTCCAGCGGGGCTGGTTCCCTTCCGGGGACAGCGGATGGCATATTCGCAACGAAGCGACCATCCTGATGCCCCAGGGACATGACTATCGCACGGACCGGGTGCTGGACAACGGGGAAGAGGTCGTCATCATCGACTACAAGACAGGGGCCAGACATTCCTCCTATGCCCGTCAGATGCAGGACTATGCCCGGGCTTACCGGAGTATGGGGCGCCGCAAAGTCACGACGCATCTGTGGTATCTGGCGTCCGACGAAGTCGAAACACAAAATTTTGCTTGACGGTTGGGGGAAAATGTTTATCTTTGTGAATTATGGAACAGATGTTGGATTATAATACACAAAGAACGCCGCTCCGGCTTCCCGAGTACGGGCGTATCGTCTATGAAATGATAGGACAACTCAAGGAGATAGCGGACAAGGAGAAACGCACGCAGCAGGCGCATGCCGTCGTCAAGGTGATGGAACTGCTCAATCCCCAGGTCCGCTCGCAGGAAAACTACGAGCAGAAACTTTGGGACCATCTTTTTATTATCGCAGACTATGACCTGGAGGTGGACGCCCCCTATCCGATGCCCGAAAGGGCCGGTCTGGAATGCCGTCCCATGCCTGTCCCCATCAACAAGAAAGCGGTCAAGGCCACCCATTACGGACGCAATATCGAGAGCATTATCGACCTCATCGCCGGACTGGAAGACGGGGACGAAAAGACCGCCCTCATCCGTTCGCTGGCCATCTATATGCGTCAGCAATATCTGATCTGGAACAAAGACAGCGTGGCGGACGCGACCATCTTCGCGGATATAGAAAAACTCTCGGAAGGACGCATCCGCGTGCCGGATGGCATCGAACTCAGCAAACTCGCCCACGATGCCAATTTCTCGCGTCCCGGCGTGGCTCTCCGGGGAGGGCAGCCGCAGCGCCAGGGCGGCAAGCACCGTTTCCAGAAAAAGAATCATTACAAGCAGGGGAACAAGTAATGGCGGAGAAAAAGCGTGCGACCTTTAAGAAGCCGGTTTTCCGGCTGTCCGAACGGAAAAAGCGTTTTGTCGTCAAATCGCTGGGAGCGGTCGTCGTTGTCGTGACCATCCTGACTTTCCTGTCCTTTGTCTCGTATCTTTTTACCTGGAAGGGGGATTTCAGTACGGTTTATGATCCCACGGTGATGAAGAAGTCGGAAGCCATCGCCAACTGGGGCGGGAGTATCGGATTCTATTGGGCGCATCTGATGGTCGGGCGCTGGTTCGGCGTGGCGGCGCTCTGCGTGCTGGTCCCGTTGTGTGCGGCGTCCCTCAAGATTTTCCGCAAGGACAATCTGCGCTTCCTGCGGGTCTGCCTGCTGTCGTTGACCGGGATGTACATCCTGTCGATGGTGCTCTCTTATGTCGGCATCCATGCCTCGCTGGAGCGTTTGCTGCCCGCCGGATTGGGCGGAGAAGCCGGTTCCGCTTCCGTCGTGATGCTGGAAGATGCCGTGAAGCCGGTCGTGACGGCGCTGATTCTCGCTTTGCTGGTCATCTTCTGGCTTTCCATCGCCCGTCCTGCCTTCTTTGACCGCCTGTCCTCCATGCAGTTGCGCTGGCCCTCCAGGCGTCCCGTCCCTGTGCCGCAGGCCGACGGGGAAGAGTCCGAGGAAAGTCAAGTTGAGGAGGGTGATGTCGAAGTTGAGGCAAGTGAGATTGAGGCAAGTACAGAAGGGCTTGTCGAAGACCTGCCGGAGGTGCAGACGGATGTGGAGGACCCCGGGTTGCCGGACCTCGTCCCGGAGCCTGTGGCTGCCGCTGCGGATAATCCCGGGACGGTCCCTGCCGAAGCGCCCGGACTTGTCGTGAATGTGGACCGCACCGAGGGCTACAATACCCATGTGACGGAAGAACTTCAGCAAGATATTGACTACAAGGACAGGATGTCCAACTATAAATTCCCTTCGCTCGACTTGCTGGGGGATTATGCTTCGTCCCAGCACGAAGTGCCGCAGGCGGAAATCGATGCCACAAGCCGGAAAATCCAGACCACCTTGCGCAGTTTCCGCATCGAAATCGTGGGCGTGACCGCGATTCCCGGCCCCACCGTCACGCTCTACAAACTCAAGTTGGGCGAAGGGGTCAAAATCTCCCAGGTCAAGAGTCTGCAGGAGGATCTGGGCGTGTCGCTCGGAGCCAGCGGCGTGCGCGTGGTCAAGTTGTCGGATTCGCTCGGTGTGGAGGTCGCCAACGACCGCCCGTCCATCGTACCGCTCAAGTCCATGCTGGCGGACGAGTCGTTCCGTTCCTCCAAGGCCGAACTGCCCATTGCCATCGGATATACCATCAGCCGCGAAGTCAAGACCTTCGACCTGGCCGACGCTCCGCACCTGTTGGTGGCCGGCGCGACGAAGATGGGTAAATCGGTCGGCTTGAATGTCATCATCGCCTCTTTGCTCTACGCCAAGCACCCGTCCGAACTCAAGTTCGTATTCGTGGACCCCAAGATGGTCGAGTTTACGCCTTACGCCTCCCTGCTCAACCACTATCTGGCAGTCCTTCCCAATCCTGCGACGGAGCAGGAACTCAAGGACTCCGCCATCGCCGTGACGCAGGAGGCGGCGGAAAAGGTGCTGCAGAGCCTCGTGCAGGAGATGGAGGACCGTTATCAACTGATGCGCCAGGCCGGTGTCAACCAGGTGAAACTCTACAATAAAAAATATGTTTCACGGGTTCTCAATCCCAACGACGGCCACAAATATATGCCTTATCTGGTAGCCGTTATCGATGAGTATGCCGATTTGACCATGTCCGGTTTCGGACCGGAAGGAAAGGCCAAGGCACGGCGCATCAGCGATGCGATCATCCGTCTGGCCCAGAAGGGCAGGGCGGCCGGTCTGCATGTGATCATTGCGACGCAGCGTCCTTCCGTCAATGTGGTGACGCCGCTCATCAAGACCAACTTCCCGATGCGGATTGCTTTCCGTGTCGTGTCCCGGGGCGACTCCGAAACGATCCTGGGTACGCCGGGTGCGGAGAAACTCATCGGCAAGGGAGACATGCTCTTGTATGCAGGTGCCGCCGAGATGCAGCGCGTGCAATGCGCGTATGTGTCCGGAGAGGAGATTACCCGGATTGCCGAGTTTGTCGGTTCGCAGACCGGCTATAAGGAGAGTGCCGGACCCTTTTATCTGCCGGAACCGCCGGAAGAGGCGTCGGGCGCCGCATCCGATTTCAACAGCGATGTCGAGAAACTGGATCCCCGTTTTGAAGAGGCCGCCCGTCTGGTCGTAGAATACGGCCGGGCCTCCACGACCGAGATTCAGCGCAAGATGGGGCTCGGCTATGCCAAGGCCGCCCGGATTATGGACCAGTTGCACGCCAAGGGGATCGTGGGACCGCAGGTCGGCGCCCGTCCCCGCGAAGTGCTGGTCACGGATTTCCAACAATTACAAGCCATCCTGGATGTCACGCTTTAGTTTCATCGCCCTGCTTGCCGCAATGCTGGCGTTTTCTTCGGTCGGCCGGGCGGAAGACTTGCCGCAGCCGCTGCGGGAACAGTTGTCCCGGCACCTGACGCAAGCCGACTTCACCTATGTGTCGGAGGCCGATGTCAAAGTGGAAGGCGAGGGCTCATTCAGTATTCAGGACTCCTGCTATGTGCTGGATTTGGGGGTGTTGCAGATTTATTGTGACGGTGTCAGGCGATGGACGGTGGACAAGGAAGCCCGGGAAGTGTATATCGAGCCGGCGGAAGGCTCGTTGGCGGGAGCGATAGCCGGCTATCAGGTCGAAGAAGTCAAAGGACTTTCCGATAACGGGCTGAGGGTGACCGTGCAGGATGCACGGGGTACGCGCATTACGATTACCGTTCCCCGGATGAAAATGACGGCCAAGGCGGAGGCCGGGTATTTCCGCTTTTCTACCTCTTCCCTCAGCGGGGACTGGAATATCAATGATATGACGGATTAGTATGAAGTACTACATCTTATTTGGGCCTCCGGGCGCGGGCAAAGGCACCCAGGCTGCGGCGATTGCGGAGAAATTCCACTTGTGCCATGTTTCTACGGGCGAATTGCTCCGTGCCGAGATCAGCGCGGGCACGGAACTGGGACAGCGGGCCGCCGCGCTCATCAATGATGGGAAACTCGTTCCTGACGAAGTCGTGGAGGGAATGATTGCCTCCCGCTTTGCAACGGTCAAGGATGTGGACGGCTTTCTGCTCGACGGATTTCCGCGTACCTTGCAGCAGGCCGAAGCCCTGGACGAACTGCTGGACGAGGATGCCGAGATGGTCACGGCTGTCATCTCGATCATGATTCCGGATACGATGATTTTCGAGCGGATCCGGGGCCGTGCCGTCAAGGAAGGGCGTGCGGACGATGCCTCCGCAGCCATCATCCAGAACCGTATCGATACCTATCATGCCCAGACCGAGCCCCTCATCGCTTATTACAAGGCCCGAGGAAAGTACCGCGAGGTGGACGGGGCCGGCAGCATTGAAAAAGTCCGCGACGAGATTTTCAAGATTCTGTAGGACGCTTAAGTTCCTTGAGCATGGCCTGGGCGACTGCGCGGGACGCTCCGCGTCCGCCCAGCGCGCTCCGGATTTGGGCATAGCCTTCCAGCATCCGTTCGCGGTAAGGGCCTTCTTCCAGCAGGCGGCCCGTCTCTTCGCACAAGGCGGCCGCATTGAAATCATCCTGGATAAATTCTTTGAATACCAGGCGGTCGAGGATCAGATTGCCCAGCGAGATGTATTTTATGTGTTTCAGGATGCGGAGTATGTATTTCCCGACCCAATAGGTGATTTTTGATGTGGACCAGCAGACGACCTGGGGCGTGCCGATGAGGGCGGCTTCCAGGGAGGCGGTGCCGGAATTGATGATGGCACATCCGGCCTGCTTGAGTACGCCGTAACTGTCTCCGAAGACCAGGTGGACATGGCTGCGCCCGCCGATGTACGGCAGATACTCCTCCGGGCTGCGGGCAGGGGCGCCGGCCACGATGAAGTGCAGGTCTTTATACTGCGGGTCGGCCCCCATCCGGTCGACGGCTTCCATGCAGACGGGCATCATCCGGCTGATTTCCCCGCTGCGGGAGCCGGCCAGGATTGCAATATAGCGGCAGGGACTCAGCGCATGCGCCGCGAAAAAGGCCTCCCGTGTCCGGGCGACGGCCGGGGAGGCATCGACGGCATCGACGAGCGGGTTGCCTTTGTAGGTGAAGGCGATCCCTTTCTCCGTGAAATAGGGGATTTCAAACGGAAAGATTATGTAGAGCCGGTCCACATAGGCTTTGAGTTGGCGGATGCGTCCTTCCCGCGAAGCCCACACTTTCGGAGCGATGTAGTAGAAGACCTTGAAACCGTTTTCTTTGGCGAAGCGGGCGATTTTCAGGTTGAAGCCGGGATAGTCAATCAGGATGACGACATCCGGCTTCCATTGCAGGATGTCTTGCTTGCAGAAAGCGAGGTTGCCGGAAATCTTTCCCAAGTTCTTCAGCACGTCGGTGATGCCCATGACGGCCGTCTGGCGGTAATCCTTCACCAGACCGTCGCTTACGGATGCCATCATTTGTCCGCCCTGGAAGCGGAAATGCGCATCCGGGTCGGCTTCGATGAGCCCTTTCATCAAATTGCTTCCGTGCAGGTCTCCGGAAGCCTCTCCGGCAATCAGATAATACTTCATCGGAACAAAGTTTTAAGTACGGCCAGTTCGCCGTAGTGGGTGCTGTCAATGTGGTGGGGAACGATGGAAATATAGCCCTGTCCGACCCGTTTGTGGTCGGCGTCGCAGGCATTGTCGGGGTCGTCGGCGAGTTCCCCCTCGATGTGGAATGTCCCGTCCGCATTGGCGACGAACTGGTCGCACCAATGGACGCGGCCCATCGAACAGGCTGCGACACCCTTGATTCCTTCCGGGGGCAGACAGGGGAAATTGACATTGTAGTAGATGCCTTCCCGTGGGTCCAGCACGGAAAAACGCTGGACGAGCGACTCAAAAATCGCGGGAAAGAATTGTCCGACGGCCGTGAAATCCGCATCCGGCGAGCCGCTGTCCAGCGATACGCCGATGCCGGGAATGCGGTTGATGGCACCTTCTGCGGCGGCGCCGAGCGTAGCGGAATAGCAGGCGGCCGTGGCCGTATTGGCCCCGTGATTGATGCCGGACACGATGATGTCCGGTCTGTCGTCGCGGTAGATTTCGTCCAGCGCAAATTTGACGCAGGCGTCGGGCGTCGTGTCCAGGTGCATCCACCGGACGCCGTCCCGGACGGTCATTTCGGAGACATGGATCCGCCGGTCGTGACCCAGGGGAATCGCCATGGACATTCCCGACTGGGCGGACGAGGGGGCAACGACCGTTATCCGGCCGTAAGGCATGAGCAGGCGGACAAGGACTTGGATGCCCTTGGCGCGGATGCCGTCGTCATTTGTAACCAATATCTTCATCATCTTGCAAAGGTAGGAAAATTCAACTAAATTTGCAGTCTGTAGCGATGATGAAAAAAATACTGACAGCCCTTTTCCTCTTGCCGGTCCTCTGCCTGAGCCTTTCAGCAGCGGAGCGGCTCTTTGTCCTGCCATCCCTGGACGAAAGGGGGGACAGTGCCGCCGTCATGGCCATGCGGGAGCGGATGGCGCTCATCCGCAAGAGCCGTCCGACCGTCGGGGTCGTCCTGGCCGGCGGCGGGGCCAAGGGAGCCGCTCATGTGGGCGTACTCCGCTTTCTGGAAGAGCAAGGCATCCCCATCGACCTGATTACCGGGACCAGCATGGGCGGGCTTGTGGGCGGCTTGTATGCCCTGGGATATTCCTCCCTGCAACTTGATTCCCTGCTCCGGTCCCTGGACTGGAAGGTGATGATGAGCGACAAAATCCCGCAGTATTATATCAATTACCAGGATAAAAAGTACAAGGACACCTACAACCTGAGCATCCCTTGGTATTACGAAAAGGATGAGTGGCAGAAGCGGCTGGCTTCGGGGATGCCGCAGCCGGCCGGCGGACAGTTGGGGGTGGATGACCCGTTCCTGCTTTTCCGCGCCGGACTGCCCGACGGCTATCTCTACGGACTCAATGTGCATAACACCCTCAGCTCCATGACGGTCGGCTATCAGGACAGCCTTGAGTTCCGGAATCTGCCCATCCCGTTTTTCTGTGTGGCGGCGGATCTGGTCTCCGGCAAGGAGAAAAACCAGATGCGCGGCGATCTGGTCGATGCGCTGCGTTCGACGATGAGCATCCCCGGACTTTTCAAGCCTTTGCGGAAAGACGGCATGGTCCTCATCGACGGCGGTACACGCAACAACATGCCCGTGGACCTGTGCCGGGCCATGGGGGCGGATATCGTGATTGCCGTGGATCTGTCCCAATCGACCGAAAGCGAGAAGAATGTCAACACCATCTTCGATGTGATGATGCAGAGCATCCAGATGACGAGCCGGGACAGTTACGAGGCCAATCTCCGGCAGGTGGATGTGTATCTCCATCCCAATATGTACGGCTACAACATGCTGAGTTTTTCCAAGGAAAACATTGCGGACATCATCCGCAGGGGGTATGACGAGGCCCGGCATCATGCGGACGAAATCCATCGCGTGGCCCTGCGCACGGGTGCTCCCGGAACGGTGCTCTCCGCCCCGCCGGCGACGGATATGGGCCAGGAAGCCGTCATCTTCAGTGAAATCGAGTTCCGGGGCCTGAACGAAAACGAAATCCGCTATTTTCGCAGCCGAATGAAAATCGGTGTCGGTCATCCGTACAAAAAATCGGATGTGGAGGCGCTCATAGCGGAAATCTATGCCACGGGCTGTTTTGAAACGGTTACCTGGAAAGTGACGGGCCCGCGTCAGCCGCATAGACTGGTCATCGAATGCAGCCGGGGGCCAATCCATCATTTCGGCCTCGGACTGCGGGCGGACACCGAAGAGATTGTGGCGCTGGCCCTGAATGTGGGGCTGGGCACCCATCGCCTCTACGGCTCCCGTTTCGACGGGAGTTTCAAACTCGGTATCAATCCCTATGCCCGCTTCGAATATGCATACCGTTTCCTCAAAGGCCCGCAACTCAGCCTTTCCTTTGAGACGCGTTATGTGGATTTTGATGCGCACAACCGCTCATATCTGGGCAGCCGCGATGATAGTCAGGAGGACCGCTACCGCTTCTGGACCAATGATTTTACCTTGCTTGTCCGCAGCGGACGGTCTCCTTTCTGGGATGTCTGGGCCGGACTGAATGCCGGCAATGTCCCGTATTATAATTTCCGGGGATTTTCCCAGCGCAACTGGAATTTCCATTACATGGCCCTCGGACATCTGGGATTCGACACCCGGGACGACCGCTATTTCCCGCAGAGCGGTGTGAGCGTCCAGGCGGATTACCAGTTTGTCTTCGGCAGTCAGTCCTTCAGCCAGAGCGCGCAGGCGAGGAGCACCGCGGACGGATTCGCTCCTTATCACATTGCATCCTTCTCTGTCAAGGACGCGGTGACCATCGGGCCCTGGTTTGCGCTGCTCACTTCGCTGGACTTCCGCTATGTCTCGGAGGGCTATGACAATATCCTTTTCCTGCACCGCAACTACGCCGGCGGTTATATTCCCGGCAGGATGGTCGCGCATCATGTCCCGTTCTGCTGCATCGGCGGCATCAACCAGTTCGAGCGCATCCTGGCCATCCTGGACCTGGATTTCCGCGTGCGTTTCCTCGATAAGAATTATGTAACACTCTCCGCCTGCACCCTCAATCAGGCTGCCGCTTTCAGAGATTTCCGTTTCAGTACCGCCAACAATGCCTTTGCCTTTGGTTTTGCCCTGCAGTATGCCCGCAAAAGCATCGTGGGGCCCTTGCGCGTTGGTATCAACTGGAACAGCATCGACAAGAGCGTCGGTTTTTTCCTGGGTGTGGGGTATGATTTCTGACAGTATGGAAGCATCAATCCGTTCATTTTCCGTCAAAGGCCTCTGGGGCTTCAAAAACATCGTCTGGAAAGATATCCATCCGGATATCAACATCCTGGTCGGTGTCAACGGTTGCGGCAAGAGTACCTTGCTCAACATCATGTATGACTATTATCAGGCGAAGACTGATACGGCGCACAGTTATGCGGAGGCGTCCGCCGACCCCGTGGTCTTGCCGGCGAAGGTGACCCCCTTGCTCCTGCATCCCCTCGATGCCCTGCTGAACGGGACAGGGGAGTATCTGCCCCTTGCCCTGTCGCGCGGCGAGGCCTTCCGCCAGGTCCTGGACTTGCTGGACGGACTCTTTGCCGGTACCGCCAAGAAAGCCGGCGTGGAAGATGGTGCACTGGTGTTCTGGCAGGCCGGGCAGAAACTGTCCTTCGCCAAACTTTCCACCGGAGAGAAGCAGTTGCTGCTGATTCTGTTGCGTGTATTTCTGACGCAGGGTAACCCGGCCGTCGTCTTCCTGGACGAGCCGGAAGTATCCCTTCACATCAGTTGGCAACGCCAGATTGTCGATGTGATCCGGCAACTCAATCCGCAGACCCAACTCTTCATCACATCCCACTCGCCCAGTATTTTCAGCAGCGGATGGGGAGACAAGGTCGTGTATTTCGAAGACATTGAATCGCAGGAGCTATAGGCTATGCGCGACCACATCAGGGAGCAAGCAGAGTATTTTGCCAACATTCCCCTTATCGACAGGCGGGTGCGGGCCAGTGTCCATCTGGAAGCGGAAGCGGACATACTCTTCTGGGATGCGATGTTTCAGCGCTACCGTCCCGGGCACTACCATTACATCTATCACAGCCGGAGCAAGAACGGCGGGCAGACCAGCGGAGTCAGCCAGTGCCTGCTCTACCGCAACTATCTCTCCGGGCGTTTCCTGATCTGTATCGATTCGGATCTGCGTCCCTATTACTCGACCGCCTATACCGTCAGGCGCTTTATCCTGCAGACCTATACCTATTCGTGGGAAAACCATTATTGCTGGGCGGATGACTTGCAGCGCCGCATGGCGGCCGTCTTTCCCCGGGCTGCGGCGGAGTTTGATTTCCGCCGCTTCCTGCCGGCGCTTTCACGCCTGCTCTACAAGCCTTTCGTCCGGCTGCTCTATGCGGGCCACGAGCCCAAGCCGACGATGCAGCAAATCGGGCAGTGCATTCCCATGCAACAGAAGCGAGCGGCATTGTACGGAGGTGCCAGGTCCTATCTGGCCCGGATCCAGCGCAACCTGGCGGCCCTGCCCGGCGCCCGGGACCCGGTCCCGCAGGAGTGGTACGACAAGGCTTCCCGGCGGGGGCTGACACCGGACAATGTGTACCTGCATTTCCGAGGTCACAACATCTATGACCTGGTCTGTCACCTGGGGCTGATCCTGTGCCGTTGTTCCCACAGCCAGTTTGAGCAGGAAGTGCTTTTGAGGGCATGTCCCCAGGCGGTGTACCGGGAGCAAAAGAAAATCCGGCAAGACATGGAGGCTTTTTGAGATGTGGATCGAGTGTGCCATCGGCTCGGCTCTGTTGCTGGGAGCATACGACTTTTTTAAGAAAAAGTCGCTGAAGCGCAATTCTGTGCTGATGGGACTGACGGTGACGACCGTCCTGTCGGCGCTCCTGACCCTGCCATCCGTCGTGACGGGCTACGATCCCTATGCTTCCGAAACTTTCATTCCCTGGCGGGACGATTGGAAACTCATGCTCAAGGCGGTCATCGTGACCGTTTCGTGGCTGAGCGGACTGGCGGCGCTGAAATATCTTCCGTTGACGACGGCGGGTACGCTCAAGGCGACCAGACCGGTATTCGTGGTGCTGTTTTCCGTCCTTTTCATGGGAGAACGGCTCAATGGCTGGCAGACGGCCGGTATTCTGGCGGCCTTTGTCTCTCTCTTCATGCTTTCTTCCGCTTCTTCCCGCGAGGGCATCCGTTTTACCCGCAGCAAGGGCGTGTTGTATATGCTGGTCTCCGTCATCTCCGGAGTGTGCAGTGCCCTTTGGGATAAGTTGATCATGAAAGCGATGCCGCCTGTCTATGTCCTGGGGCACACCAATCTGTATATCGCCCTTCTGATGCTCGCCATCTTGCTGGTGACGCGATGGGTGTTTCGCCCGAAAGGAGCGCTCCCCGTGACGGAAGACCCGTCCGGCGGGCCGGTTTCCAGGCCGTTCAGCCTGTTGGCCCGCGAGGCGATGCAGCCTTTTGTCTTTGATGTCAACTTGGTTTTCATCTCCTTGTTCATTACGGGGGCCGATTTCCTTTATTTCCTGGCGCTCAATCAGGAAGGTGCCTTGCTTTCGGTGATTTCCATCGTGCGCCGCCTGTCAGTCGTCATCACCTTTCTGCTGGGCGCATTGTTCCTCAAGGAGCGCAATCTGGGGCGTAAGGCCTTGGCTTTGTTTGTCCTGCTGATGTCTGTCCTGATCAGCCTTTTCGGCTCCAACCCCGATTTCCTGTCCTGGATGCAACATTTTTCGATCAAATATTAACGCCCCACCATTATGAAAACACATGCTTACATTTTTCTCGCTGACGGATTTGAAGAGATCGAAGCCGTCTGTCCGGCCGACATCCTTCGCAGAAGCACCCCGGAGGTGCAACTCGTGTCGGTCACTGACGGTCTGACCGTGACTTCCGCCCATGGTGTCCGGATTGTTGCGGATATGGATTTTCCGGCTTTCCTTGAGCATTGGAAGGATGTTTCCGCTACCGTTCCTCCCCACAAATGCCTGCTGGTCTTCCCGGGCGGACTTCCCGGGGCGACGAATCTGGCCGCCTGCGGTCCCTTGGTGACGCTTGCCGCCCGTCATTTTTCCCGGGGTGGGCTGGTCGGGGCTATCTGTGCGGCACCCGGCACCCTTCTTCCGGTCATGGATGCCGAACTTCGGGCGGAAGGCCATCCCGGCATCCGGGGACGCAGATTTACCTGTTATCCGGGTTGTGAAGGGGAGCCTGTCGCTCTGGGGGCCGTCCATACGGGCTTACCTTGCGAGACGGACGGCAACCTGGTTACCGCCAACGGTCCCGGCTCCGCGATGGATTTTGCCTATGCCCTAGCGCAGCAGTTGATGGGCTCCGGTGCCGTCGAGACCCTCCGTCGCGGGATGATGTGGCGATTTTGACCGGCAGCCGGAGAGGGCTTATCGTCTGATGGCAGGATCCGTCCGCCTGAGGTAGTCCCGGCGGGTGACGAGGAAAAAGAGGGCCCCGGCGATGTGGATGGCGGCGATGCACCAGAAGGCGAAACGGTAACTGATGTGCTCGGTCAGGAATCCGCCGGAGAGAATCCCGATTCCCACGCCCAGGTCCCAGGAGGTCAGGAGGGTGGAATTGGCGGTCCCGCGTTCGTTCTTGTCCGCGATGTCGATGATCATATTCTGGAAAGCCGGCCAGAAATGTCCGTTGCCCCAGCCGATGAGCAGCGGAGCGCCATAGTAGCCGAAGGCGTTGGGGCTCACGACGAAAAGGAAGTAGCCCAGCGAGGCGAAAAAGACTCCGATGCCCGCGTTGAACAGCAATTTCCCTTTGCGCAGCAGGCGCACGCCGGACAGACGGGCGAGGATGAGACCGAGCGCGAACAGCAGGAAAAAGACGCCGGTGCTGCCTGTCATGCCCATTTCTTCCTTGCTGTAGATGGCCAGGTAGTGGGTGACGACGCCGTAGCAGAGTCCGAAAATGACCGCGTTGATGCCGATGGCCCAGCCCTTGAGCAGGAAGAAACGGTCGAACGACAGCGCTTTCCTGTCGCGGAGCAATTGTCTCTCACGCACCTGGAGGGTCGCATCTGCCCAAAGTCCCAGGGCGGCGACCGTCAGGGCTATCAGAAAGAGAATGTCGAAATTTCCGGTCCATTGATAGACCAGCAGGCCTGCGGACGGCGCCAGGGCGGTTGCGATATTGTTGCTGATACCGTAGTAACCAATCCCTTCCGTCCGCCGGGAGGAGGGGAGTACATCGATGACCATGGTGGTGTTGGCCACGCTCGCCGCTCCGAACGGGCCTCCGTGCAAAGTACGGACAAGGGCGAAGGCAAGGATGCTGCCGGCGGCCAGATAACCGCCGAAACAGAGGACATAGAAAAAGAAACCGATGAGCAGCACTTTTTTCCGGGGAAAACAGTCTGCGAGATAACCGCTGAAGGGCCGCACCAGCAGGGCGGTGACCGCATAGCCGGAAAGCACCAGTCCGATGAGGTCTTTCCCTGCCCCGAAGCGTTCCTGGAGGTAGATCGGCAGGAGGGGCATCAGCAGATAGAAGGAGAAACTCATCGAAAAATTGGCGAACATCACCTTCCAGTAATTCGCATTCCAAAGTTTATCCGCAGTATTCCCTTCCATGCTTGCAAAGATAAGACTTTTCCGGCCAATAATGTGAAAGATTTTGTACCTTTGTCGTCGTCATGGAGAAGAAAGAGTTGATTTTGGCCGAGGGGATCCATGCCGGATTTCCTTCCCCGGCGCAGGATTATTCCGATCAGGCAATCGATTTGAACAAAGAACTGATCCGGC
>CAMNQO010000013.1 GCA_946549475.1 uncultured Bacteroidales bacterium | reverse complement strand
TGGAAGATGCAGTGGGCGCGGGCGGAAATCGCCTCGTTGCGGAACACGCGGCCCGGGCAGATGACGCGGATGGGGAGTTTCATCGTCTCCATGCAGCGCACCTGTACGCTCGAGGTGTGCGTGCGCAGCAGGATGGGATTGGGCTGGCTCTTGTCGGTGACAAAGAAAGTGTCCTGCATCTCACGAGCGGGATGGTCGGGCGGGAAGTTGAGCGCCTCGAACACATGATAGTCGTCTTCGACTTCGGGCCCCTCGGCGACATCATAGCCGAATTTGCGGAAAATCCTGACGACTTCTTCACGGACGATGCTGACCGGATGGCGGGAGCCGAGCGGATAGTCGTCGCCGGGACGGGTGAGGTCCGCCTGGCCTGCGGCCATCTTGTCGGCCAGGTCCATGGCCGTCTGCTTCATTTCTTCGATTTTGGCCGTCGCCGCGTTCTTGAGCAAATTGAGTTTTTGTCCGAATTCCCGTTTCTGCTCGGGCGCGACCTGGCGAAAATCCTCGAACAAGGCCGTGATTTCTCCTTTTTTGCCCAGCAGACGCACGCGGGCTTCTTCGATTTCGGCGAGACTGGTACATTTGAGGTTGTCCAACTCGGCGAGAATCTGGTCAATCTTTTCTTTCATCGCTTATCTTTCTTGTGTTCTTTCCTTTTTTCTTTTTTCGCGCTCCTTGATCCGTTTCCGGGCCCCGTCTTTCAGGTACTTCTTCCACTGCTCCGGCGTGAATACTTTTTCCAACGCGTTGTCCGCCTGTTCCATCCATTTGTCCTGGATAAGTTGGTAAACTTCGCTTCGGGATATCTGCTGCCGTTGCAGCGTCTTGACTTCTTCGTGCAGGCACCCGTAGTCGTGACGGAGGATGGAGTCGGCGTAGAAGACCTGCCAGTCCTCCAACTTGAGCAGGTCGGCGAGCCTTTCCGCCTCTTTGATGGCCAGTTCCTCCACATTCACCTCTTTCTGCGGAGCCGTTTCCTGGGCTGCAAGGGTGAACGGGCAGGACACTGTCAGGAGCCCTGCAATAATCATTTTAGGAGAGTAAAATGCCATATCTGCTTGCAAATATACGGAAATTTGTCTACATTTGAAAAACATATAGAGAGCCCTGCTTCCAAAGATTGGCCTATGTTGGATTTTATGACTGTAAGTTTGGCGGATATTCTGGACATCGTGATGGTTGCCCTGCTCATTTTCTTCGCTTTCAAGTGGATGAGGGGCTCTTCGGCCATCAATGTCCTCATTGTCGTCATTTCATTCTATGTGCTGCGGGTCCTGGCCTCGTCCCTGGGCATGAAGATGATGACGACCTTGATGGACATGGTGCTCAATCTGGGCTTGCTGGCCTTGGTCGTCATTTTTCAGCCGGAGGTACGCCGTTTCCTGATTAACTTCGGCAAGCGCTACCGGCATTTGCGGGGCGGCGGCTTTTTCGGGCTTTTCAAGCCCAGCGTACCCAGCCTGAACGCCGAGGTGGTCACGGAAGTCTGTGAGGCCTGCCGCGTGATGTCCATCGAAAGGGTCGGTGCGCTGATTGTCATCACCCACAAGGAACTTTTGCAGGACATCGTAGAGAACGGCGACATCATCGACGCCAAGGTCAACCGACGGCTGATCCGCAACATCTTTTTCAAAAACTCTCCCATGCATGACGGCGCGGTGATTTTGACGGACAACCGTATCGTGGCCGCCCGCTGTACCCTGCCCAATACCCAGCGCGAAGACATACCGCCCCAGTATGGCATGCGCCACAAAGCCGCCATCGGACTCTCGGAGCAGTCCGACGCCAGTGTCGTCGTGGTCTCGGAAGAAACAGGCGCCATCTCGTTCGTCTCGGATGGCCGACTGACGGAGGTCGCCAGTATCAATCAGCTCAGGCTGATGCTTGAAAAGGCCTATTATGGAGAAGATTGACACCCGACTTGAACAGAAACTCGGTTTCGACCGCATCCGGGAGGCCGTCGCCGCCCGTTGCTGCACTCAGTATGCCCGGGAGCGGGCGGCTACGGAGGCTTTTTCCGTCCGGGAGCAGACGATTCTCACCCGGCTGCGCCTGACCGACGAGATGCGGCTGGTGTGTATGTTTGAGGAGGCCTTCCCCCAAAGCGGTTTCATCGACTGTCTGGATTTCCTGCGCCCTTTGCAGCAGGACGGTGCGTCCCTGGATCTGCTCTCCCTGCGCAAGCTCCGCACCATGCTGGGCACCTTGGGTGCGCTGACCGGCTTTTTCACCGGTCTCAAGGAGGATATCTACCCGCTGTTGCAGCGGATGGCTGCGGAAGTGCCCCGTTTCCCGCAGGTGGAGACGGAGATTGCCGGCATTCTGGACCGTTACGGCCAGATCAAAGACACGGCTTCGGATGCCCTTTATCAGATCCGCAGCGCATTGCGGGAGAAAGAAGGGGCCTTGGCCCGGCGGGCGGCCGCCATCCTCGACAAGGCCCGGCAGGAAGGTCTCGTGGCCGAAGATGCGGCCCTGACCGTACGCGACGGCCGGATGCTGATTCCGGTCAATGCCGCCGACAAGCGAAAGTTGGACGGCTGGATTTACGATGTGTCCGCCAGCGGAAAGACCGCTTTCATCGAGCCGGCCCAGATTGTCCGGCTTGACAATGAGATTACGCAGTTGCGTTTCGATGAGAAGCGGGAGATCCTGCGTATTTTGCGGGCCTTCAGCGACAGTATCCGCCCCGTCGTCCCGGATCTGGTCGAGGCGGCCCGTTATCTGGGCGAGATGGATTTTGTCATGGCCAAGGCCAAATTGGCGCTGGATGAGCGTGCGGGTATGCCGGTCATTTCCCGCGACGGACAGATGCATCTGCGCAAGGCCCGCCATCCCTTGTTGGAGGAAGCGCTCCGGCGCGAAGGCCGCCAGATGGTCCCGGTCAGCCTGAGTCTGACCCCGCGCAAACACATCCTGCTCATCTCGGGGCCCAATGCGGGAGGCAAGTCCGTCTGCCTGAAGACGGCCGGACTCTTGCAATACATGTTTCAGTGGGGGATGCTGATTCCCACTTCGGAGACTTCCGAACTGCGGATTTTCCAGCGCATCATGGTCAGCATCGGAGACGACCAGTCCCTCGACAACGATCTCAGTACCTATAGTTCTTTTCTGTCGGAGATGCGGGAAATGCTCGCTTGTGCCGACGGAGACACTTTCGTGCTGATAGACGAACTGGGCGCCGGGACGGAACCGGCTGCGGGGGCTGCCATCGGAGAGGCCCTGCTCAGCCGGCTGGACAATGCCGGTGTCTATGGCGTAATCACCACCCATTATACCCAACTCAAACTGTACGCTTCTTCTCCCGCCTGCGGGACCGTCAACGGGGCGATGGCCTTCGACGGTCAGAACATCGTTCCGCTCTTCCGCCTGGAAATCGGTCTGCCGGGCCATTCCTTCGCTTTCGAACTGGCCCGCAAGATGGGGCTGCCGGAGGAGCTGGTCCAGGATGCGGAGCAACGCTCCGGGCAGGATTTCGTCGAGATGGAGCGCAATCTGCGCAAAATCGAGCACAGCCGCCAGGTCCTGGACGAGAAACTGGAGCATATCCGCAGTACGGACAAGGCCTTGGAGAGCATTACGGACCAGTATCGGGGAGAACTGGAAGAGATACGGCAAATGCGGCAGGAAATCCTGGAAAAGGCCCGCAAGGAAGCCGAAGACATCGTCAGGGGAGCCAACCGGCAGATAGAGAATACCATCCGTACCATCCGTGAGTCGCAGGCGGACAA
Source organism: uncultured Bacteroidales bacterium (assembly GCA_946549475.1). GTDB lineage: Bacteria > Bacteroidota > Bacteroidia > Bacteroidales > UBA932 > Cryptobacteroides. The sequence goes on along the minus strand of CAMNQO010000013.1, from coordinate 13,587 downwards.
ACAGTTGACGCAGGAGGCCCGCGGAGCCCTGGCCGGTTTCATGGCTACCCTGGCCAGTCGCAAAGAGGCGCAGCAGAAAGCCAAAGATGATTATATCGAACGCAAGATAGCCCTTCTGGATGCCCGCCGGGAGCGTGCGAAAGCCCGAAAGGCCCGCAAAGCGGGAGAGCGTCAGGCCGCCCTGGATGCCGACCAGGCGCTCAAACAGCAGCAGGAACAGGCATTCCGCACGGCTCCTTTGCAAGTGGGCGAGAAAGTCCGCCTCAAGACGCACGGTCTGGTCGGGGAGGTGGTTGAGGTCGGCAAGGGCGGCGTGACGGTGGCCATCGGCGGCATCACTTCCCGCCTGCGTCCTGCCGAAGTGGAGCGCATCACGGCCGGCGAGTACAAAGCGGTCGCCAAATCCAACGCTGGCAAGAGCGTCATCCGCGTGGATGAAAGCATTGCCCGCCGCAAACTCAATTTCAGTCCCGAACTGGATGTGCGCGGAGCGCGTCTGCCCGATGCCTTGGAGCGTGTCGTGCAGTACATAGACGATGCCATCATGCTGTCCGTCGGTACGGTACGGATCATCCACGGAAAGGGGACCGGCGTACTGCATGAAGAAATACAGAAGTTGTTGCGTGCCACCCCGGGGGTGGAAAGCGTCCAAGACGAACACATAGAAATGGGCGGCAGCGGTGTGACTGTCGTGAAGTTGTTATGAATGCAGCGGAAAGATCGGCGCTCGGCCGCCGTGGAGAGCAGTTGGCTTGCGATTTTCTGACCGCAAGGGGCCAGACCGTGCTGGACCGCAACTGGCGCGGCGGTCATCGGGAACTGGACCTCGTGACGCTTGACCGCGAGGGCCTGCATTTCGTTGAAGTCAAGGACCGCAGTGCCGCAGATTTTCTGGAAGGAAGCGTGGACGGACGCAAGCAGCGCAATATGGTGGCGGCCGCCCGTCAGTACCTGGCCGCCCATCCCGCCCTGCGGCAGACGGACGCTTTTTTTGATGTCATCCTGATTGTTGACGGACAACAGCCCGATTATTATCCACAAGCCTTTATCCCCCTGTATCTGTAGCGATGAATACCGATCACCAATATTGTCTCATCATGGCGGGCGGCGCCGGACACCGCTTCTGGCCGGTCAGCCGCGAGCAGAAGCCCAAACAGTTCATTCCCATACGGGAGTTGGGAACGAGTTTCATCCGGCATACTTTCGACCGTTTTTCAAAAGTGGTTCCGGCGGATCATATCCTGGTCATCACGACCCGGCGCTATGTGTCGGATGTCAAGGCGCATCTGCCCGAATTGCGCGATGAAAACCTGATTGTGGAGCCCTATATCCGCGATACGGCCCCCTGCCTGACCTATGCCACTTACAAATTGATGATGCGCGACCCCGAGGCGACGGTCATCGTGGCCCCTTCCGACCATCTCCTGCGGGACACCCGTTCTTTTGTCTATACGCTCAGGCATGCGCTGGAATATGCGGAAAAACATGACGAACTCATCGTGCTCGGGACCGTTCCTACGCGTCCGGATGTCAATTTCGGTTATATCCAGAAGGCACCCGGCGGACCGGATGACCAGCCGCCTTACAAGGTCAAGACTTTTACGGAAAAGCCGGATCTCGCGTTGGCGAAAATCTTTTTCGAGAGCGGGGAATTTTTGTGGAACGCCGGCATCTTCATCTGGAATGTACGGACGATCCGGGAGGAAATCGAGGTCTGCATGCCGCTGCTTGCCAGTCAGTTTGAAGGCTGGCAGGAGGTCTTCGGGACGGCACGGGAAAAGAAATTCATCGAGAATGTCTATGGGGGATGCGAACGCCAGTCCATCTCGTATGGAATCCTGGAGAAGACGCGGCGGGCAAGGGTCTATCCGGCCCGTTTCCGCTGGGACGACATCGGAGAGTGGGAGACTTATTACGATATGGTGGAAGAAAAGGATCCGGCCGGGAATGTCATCCGCGGCGGGACCGTGGATCCGGGCGAGAGCCGGGACTGCCTGCTCGTGACCACCTCCCAGGATAAATTGATTGCCATCCAGGGGCTGGAGTCCTTCATGGTCGTCGATACGGAGGATGTCCTGCTGATCTGCCCCAAGGATGCCGCCACCTACAAGCGTTTTATTTCCAATGTCAGGCACAAGATAAAGGAGAAGTATAAATAATGAAGAAAATCCTGAAAATATTTGCGATTGTCATCGGAGCGGTACTGGCCCTGATGCTGGTATTGACGCTGGCGGCCCGGCTGATTTTGTCCGAGAAGACGCTCACGCGCCTGGTCAATCGCTACGCCGTGGAGTTTGTGGATGCGGATGTGAATTTCGGCAGCATCAAACTGTCCCTGTGGAAGGATTTTCCGCGCTGGTCCGTCCTGTTGGAGGATGTGCGCGTGACCTATCCCGCCGACCGCTTCGCCCGGGAAGACAGCGTGGCGATCGCCCTGAGCAAGATGGCTTATGCCGGCAAGCAGGGCCATTACCGCCAGCCCCGCCGCCGCGACGCCCGTTCCGGAGCCCCTGTACCCGTCACCGCCCCCGCTCCGGAAGTCTCCGCTCCGGATGGGGCCGCCCGCGATACCCTCGCGAGTTTCTCTTCCCTCAAAGTCGTCCTCAAGGCCAGTGATTTCTGGGAGAAAGGGACATTGCACATCCCGTTCATCGAACTGGCCAAGCCCCATATTTACGCCAAGGATTACGGCGGGAAAGTCAACTGGGACATTTTCAAATCCGATACGACGGCCGTTGAAGATACGAGCGGGAGCGCCCTCCGGCTCCCCGTCATCCATATCAACCGCATCAGTCTGAAAGACAATCCCCGCGTATTCTATTGTTCCGTGAAAGATACGCTTTTCGCTTCGGTACGGGCCAAGGAGATTACCCTGCGCAGCAACATCCGCACGGACTCCCTGCGGAATCTGCGGGGCCGGCTGCTCATCGATTCGCTGTTCGTGGCCGGACGCATGAAGAAGGACACGGTCTTTTTCGGCCTGCATCGTTTCGCCTTGCAGCGCCGCCCGGATACGGTCAAGATGGAGGCCTTCGCCCGTTCCGCCCTGGCCCTTGCCTCCATCGGGAGGACCCGTGTCCCCATCGACTTGGCGGCCAGCATCGTCAAGCGTGACTCCGCATATTATTTCCTGACCCTCGACCGTTTTGAAATCAGTGCCTTCGACATTCCTTTCAAGGCTGCGGGGACCGCCTGGACCAACAAAGGGGAGGCGGGCTTGGACATGCGCCTGGGTACGGCGGACGAAAAGCGTTTCTTCACCTCGCTCAAAGCGACTTCCAAGCCGCTCGGAAAATCGGATGCGCTGTATCATGTCGATGCTTCCTTCACTTCGGACCTCAAAGGCTTGCTGGCCCTTTCTCCCCAGCGGCTTCCCATCGATTTGGACGGTACGCTCCAGGCATGGCTCAAAGGTTCCATCCGCCAGTCCCAACTGTCCGTTTCCGAATTTGCCAAGGCTGACCTCGAAGGCCGCTTTTTTGCCCGGCATCTGGCGGCGCAGATGCCCGCCGATACCATCCTGGCCGGGATGGATTCGTTGGATATCCGTCTGGGTGCGCAGGGCCGGCAGTTCCGTGAAGGAGGCAAGAAACGCCGCATGCTGAGCCTGAGTGTGGGGATGGATTCGCTGCAGGTCCGTTACAAACAACTGTTTGATGTGAGCGGCAACGACCTGGCGCTTCAAGTTTTCAATTCCGCTGCCGTGCTGACCGACAAGGAACGCAAGGCTTTTTATCCTTTTTCCGGCTCGCTGAATATCGGGCGTTTGCGCCTGAAGGACTCGGACGGGATGGTGGTCGTCCTGCGCGACGGCAAAGAGTCGTTTTCCGTCCGCCCCAGACGCGGGCAGCGCCAGACGCCCATCCTGACCTTGAAGAGTCACAACGGCCGTATTTTCTACAAAAGCGGCGCCGACCGCCTGCGCATCCGTCAGTTGAATCTGGATGTGCAGGCCGCGATGAATACGGTGGACCGGGCCATGCGCCGGCAGGCATTCCTCGACACCCTGGCCTTGCGCTATCCCGATGTCCCCCGCGACAGCCTCTTCAGGCACTGGCTCCGCAACCAGCCTCAACGGGAAATGCCGGACTTTTTGAGCGAAAAGGATTTCCGGGACAAGGACCTGCATTTCTCATTGCCGGAGACCTTCGGAAAATATTTCAAGGAATGGGACTTGGACGGCAGTCTCTCGATGGGCCGTCTGTCGGTGGTTACGCCCTCTTTCCCGCTGAAAACGGACATTTCCGCCCTGGGCGGTCATTTCAACAACAACACTGTCGTGCTGGATTCGCTGAAAGTGCTCAGCGGCAGATCCGACTTGCGGGTCAGCGCCAAGATTGACGGCCTGAAGCGTTTTCTGGCATCCCGGGGTCCCGTCCTGCTGGATGCGGATTTCCAGTCGCGGGAGATTGACGGAGACGAGTTGATGGCTGCCTGGCAGACGGGCCGGAGCGTCAGTGATGAAGAAAAGGAGCGGCTTGCCGCCCTGGATGACGACAAGTTCGACAAACAGGTCGCCGAAATCAGCGTGGAGAAGGTGGATACGGTCTCCGAATTGATCGTCGTGCCGGCCAATGTCATCGCCGATGTCAATATCACGGCGGATGAGATCCACTATTCCGGGCTGGAATTTATGAGTGTCAACATGGATCTGGCCATGCGCGAGCGTACGGCCCGGATTACCAATACGATGGCGACTTCCAACATCGGCAATGTCCTCTTCGAGGGATTCTATTCCACGCGCACCAAAAAGGATTTGAAGGCGGGCATCAACCTCAGTCTGATCGAGGTGACCGCCGAGCGCGTCATCGAACTCTTCCCGGCGATTGATACGCTGATGCCGCTGCTGTCCAATTTCTCGGGTCTGCTGTCCTGCGACCTGGCCTTGACTTCGGAACTGGACGAACACATGAATTTCGTGATTCCTACCGCGAAGGGCGTGATGCGCATCGAGGGCAGCGACCTGCAAATCTATGACACGCCCCAGTTTACCAAATTGGCCAAAGTCCTGATGTTCAAAAACAAGAATGTGGGCTATGTGGACAACCTGCGGGTGGAGGGGCGCTTGGAAAACAGCAAATTGGAGATTTTCCCCTTCTCGCTGAAGATGGATCGCTATTCGCTGGCCATGAGCGGCGTGCAGGATGTCAATTCCAGTTTCAATTATCATGTGTCCGTCATCAAGTCGCCCATTCCCATCAAGTTCGGCGTCGATTTGTACGGCAATTTCGATGACTGGGATTTTAAGTTGTGCAAGCCCCGTTACAAGAGCCTGGACGTGCCGGCTTTCAGTACGGTCATCGATGATGCCCGGATCAGCATGTCCCGCTCCATCGGCAGTATTTTCCGCATCGGCGTAGACCGGGTCATCAGCGACGACAGCGTGTCCCGGCAGTTGCAGAAAGAGAAAAAGGCGCAAGGTTACGACGCTCCGCAGGCTGCCGGCGGCGAGGCGCTCAGCGAGGAAGAACTGGCGAAAATCAAAGAACAACAATGATATGGAAGCGATGAAAGACAGGGGACTGGATATGCACTGCATGATGATGCTGGAGGAGTTTGAGCAACTCCGGCCGGCGCTGGAGCGCATGCAGAAATGGGCTTTTGCGCAGGTGAAGCAGGCCATTGACAAAGCCGGCCTGATGGTGACGGCTTGTGAGAGCCGCGTCAAGACGGAGGACTCGCTGGCCGGGAAACTGGAACTCAAAGGGTCGAAATATGCTTTCTTGAGCGACATCACTGATTTGGTGGGAATCCGTGTCATCACCCTCTACAGCGCCGATGTGGACAAGATTGCCGCGCTGGTGGAAAACCTGTTTACGGTCGATTGGGAGCAGTCCGTGGACAAGCGCAAGAACCATAGTCTGGACAGTTTCGGCTACAATTCCCTCCATTACATCTGCCGTATTCCGGAGGGAGCCTATGTGGATCCGGAATGTCCGGAGGTTGCTGGCATCCGCTTTGAAGTGCAGATGCGGACGACTTTGCAGCATATCTGGGCGGCCATTTATCACGATACCGGCTACAAGTCCGATGTCGAGGTGCCCAGGGACTATCTGCGCAGCCTCAACCGGCTGGCGGGGATGCTGGAACTGGCGGATGATGAGTTTAGCCGCATCCGTAACGGGATTACCGACTATCGCCGCAAAGTGCAGCGGATGGTCTCCAGCGGCCATTTTGAGGATGTCCTCCTGGACGGTGACGCCTTCCGCAGTTATCTCGCCCTCCATCCTTTCGACCGCCTGAACCATTCCATCGCCGCCGTCAATCAGGCCGAAATCCATGAGATTTCCCTGTTCCCTTATCTGGAAGTGCTGCATGAAATCGGCTGCAAGACCTTGGGGGATGTGGAAAAGATGATCCGGGATTTCGGTGAAGACGCATACCGCATGGCCGTCCACCAGATCGGCGGTACGGACATCGATATCCTGACTTCCTCCATCGGTTTGCAGAATCTCTGCAATGTGGCCATGCTGAGCAAGGGCGGCGGCGTCAACGGATTGGAAAAAATGTATGAGATCCTTTCGGGTCCTTCTCCTTACAACCGTCACCGGGCGGAGCGTGCGCTGGCACAGGCCCGTTTGTTAGGTATTAAAACAGAATAGTATGGCAAACAAAGCAATGGACACCGCCTTCGTGGACAAGGCCATCCGTTTCGCCCTGGAGGCGCACGCCGGTACGGAGCGCCGGGGCAAGGGCTTCCCCTACATCATCCATCCCCTCGAGGCGATGAGCATCGTCGCGAGCATCACCAATGACCCGCAGTTGCTCGCGGCCGCGGTCTTGCACGATACCGTCGAAGATACGGGCGTGACGGTGGAGCAGTTGCGGGAAGAGTTCGGAGACCGGGTGGCGGAACTGGTCGAGGCGGAGTCGGACAAGTTTGCGGAAGGCGTCAGCGAAGAAGCCTCCTGGCACAGCCGCAAGCAGGCGGCCATCGACCATCTGCGTGCTGCTCCCCATGATGCGAAAATCGTGGCGATGGGGGACAAACTGTCCAATATGCGGGCCATCTGGCGCGATTATCAGCAGCAGGGAGATGCGCTCTGGAATCTGTTCCACGCCAAACTCCGCAGCGACCACGAGTGGCATTACCGCGGCCTGGCGGACAGTCTCAAAGAGTTGGAAGGGACTTTTGCCTATCAGGAATTTGTTCGTTTAATCGATGATGTTTTCGGAAAATGAAAAAGCGTTATGATCCCATTACCGGCAAGTCCGGTGCGATTATCGAGGATGTGATGGCCACACCCGAGGTGGATGCCATGCCCTTCGAGTTGAATTTCCGCATCCGTCTGTGTGTGGAAGAGGTGGTGGAAAATGTCGTGCGTTATGCCTATGATTCCGGCTCCGGCTATATGCAGGTGGAGACCGTCCTGGACAAAAACATCTGGCGCATTACCTTCGAAGATGCCGGTGTTCCGTTCAATCCTTTGGAAAAGGACGATCCGGACATTACCCTGTCGGCGGAAGAACGCCCCATCGGCGGTCTGGGCATCTTCCTGTGCAAACAGATGATGGACCGTCTGGAATACCGGTACACGGATGGATGCAATATTTTGATCATGGAGAAAAAGATAGATACACAAGCATAATTATGGAAGTTAAAGTAATCAGTCCCGAGGACAAGGTGCTTGTCCGGATCATGGGCCGGGTCGATACGACCAACGCAGCCCGCTTTCAAGAAGAACTCGGTTTTATCATCAACGGCCAGATGAAGGATGTCGAATTGGATTGCACGGATCTCGAATATACCTCCAGCCAGGGACTGCGCGTTTTTCTGATGCTGCAGAAGGCCGTGCAGGGCCGGGGCGGCAAGATGGTGCTGACGCACATGCAGACCCAGGTGAAAGAGGTGTTTGACATCACAGGCTTTTCCAATATCATCCGCATCCTGTAATGCATCCGTCATTCGCTTCCCAATCTATCCGGATGGATTCGATTCCCAATGCCCGGGAGTTGAAGGGATATGTGATGGAGGATGGCCGGAAGGTCAAGGCCGGCCGGCTGCTGCGCTGCGGTGATCTGGGCCGGGCGTCGGATGCCGATTTGCGGCGTCTGAACGAGGAGTTTCGTCTGGCAGTGGATTTTGATTTCCGCATGGAAATGGAAGTCCGTCAGTCTCCCGACCGGCCGGTCGAGGGGGCGGAGTACTTTTTTCTGCCGACGCTCGATCCGGTAAAGGCGCAGATCAGTATGGATGAATTGCAGGGGACGGGCATCCGGGGATTCCGGGATTTTGTCACGCGGGGCGCTTCGCATCCTTATGTGCAGGAGTTTGCCCGTTCGATGTATGTCGGCATGGTGGACAGCGAATACACCCAGTTGCAGTATGCTGTTTTCTTTCAGAAGATACTCTCGACGCCGGACGGGGCCATTCTGTGGCATTGTTCGCAGGGCAAGGACCGGACCGGATTGGGAACGGCATTCATCCTTTTCGCGCTCGGCGCCTCCCGCGAGACGGTGCTGGCGGACTACCGCATCACCAACGAAGCCTTTGCGTCCGAAATCGAGAAGGCGACGCGGTACATCCTTTCCCTCGGCGGCGGAGAGGCCGAACTGACGGTGGTCAATTCGCTGGTGGGGGCCAACGAGGCGTACTTTATCGACGCCCTCGACCTCATCGACCGCAAATACGGCTCGATGCAGGACTATCTCCGGGACATCCTCCTCGTCTCCGAATACGACCAGGCCACCCTCCGCGACCGCTATCTCGAATAGGGCGGCGACAGGGTCGCATCTTGTCGATTTGCTTTCCAGCACTCGCGTCTTCTTGATGCGGTAGCGGGAAAATCGCAATATGTTGTGATTTTGCTTGTTTTTGAGAGTGATTTGCTTTATATTTGTCCCGAAATACCAATATATTGTGAGTTATGCGTATTGCTGAAGTCTATGTCAATGGCGTTTTTGCCGGTATGTTGAGCGAAGAGGAGGGGGGTGGTTACAGTTTCGTTTATGACGAAGACTATGTACGGGCAGGGAATGTCCTTCCGGTTTGTCTGGCTATGCCCGTTCGGGAAGAACCCTACGAGTCTGATATCTTGTTCCCCTTTTTCAGCAACCTGCTGTCAGAGGGAGGCAACCGGAATTGGCAGGAAAGGCTCCATCATTTGAGTCCCGATGATGATTTCGGCTTGCTGTTGGCGACGGCTGCTTATGATACGATTGGAAATGTGACGGTACGGGCGCGATGAAACCATTCTCAAGACAAGAACTCCAATCTTTGTTTGACGGGAAGAAAGTATCCTCTATTCTTCCCTACCCGTCATTGGATGGAAGCGAGGAAGTGAGTCGCCTGCTCGTAGAAGGGTCCGGCCGTTTGTCCATTTCCGGTGCGCAGACAAAGTACTCGATGGTTGAGGACGGCGGTGTTTTGCGGTTTGCCCGCAGCGGTGAGCCGGGAAGGTATATTCTAAAGCCGATTCCGACAGATTATCGCTTCTATCATCGGGAAGACATGCCGGCCAATGAGCATTTGACGATGCAAATCGCGCATAAGGTCTATCGCTTGTCCGTCGCTGCACACGGATTGGTCTGGTTTGGGGATGGGACGCCGGCTTATCTGACTCGTCGATTTGATTATCTTCCGAACGGGAGAAAAGCTGCGATGGAAGACTTGGCTTCCATTGCCGGTCTTAGCAGGGCTAATTCGGGAGAAGATTATAAGTATCGCTTTAGTTATGAGCACTGCGCTGAATGGATTGCCCGCTATTGTCCGGCCGTGCAGATAGAATTGCTGACATTCTTTCGTTTTGTCCTTTTCAATTACCTGTTTTGCAATGCGGATGCCCATCTCAAGAATTTTTCATTGTTGGATGACGGACGGGGTTTTTACCGTCTGTCGCCCGGTTACGATTTATTGAATACGCTGATGCACATCCCATCTCCTATTTTTGCATTGGACAAAGGCTTGTTCAAGGAGGGGACGCCTGTCTTGGATACAACTCCTATTGGCCGTCCGATGTTTGAACGCTTCGGCCACCGGATTGGTATTCCGGAAAGGATGCTTCAGCGGGAGTTGTGCTTCTTTGCGAACGCGTATCCGCAAGTCGGAGATTTGATTGAGGCCAGTAGTCTGTCTGGCGAGAGTAGGCAGGCATACAGGAATGCCTATGAATACCGTTTGTCAACGATGCAATAAGATGTATGGAAAAGGTCGCTGAACAACTGAGAAACCAACGGAAGAAACTGGGTCTTACGCAACAGGAACTCTCCGAATTTTCGGGTGTTGCCGTCAATACGATTGTTGCCATTGAGCGCGGACGAGCCAATCCTTCCTTGTCTGTCTTGCTTAAACTGGCACATACGATGGGGATGGAGTGGAGCCTTCGTCCGAAATCGGTGATGGATTAATCTTATAACTACCGCCCCCGCCATCCCGGGACAATGTCTCGGTTTGCGGAGCGTCGCTTCCCGCAGGCCTCATTCTATGTCCGTCAGTGTCAAAAGTCTCCATTTTAGATGGAGACGCTTACCCTTCGCACTTCTTCTCATACCTCCCTATCGTTTTCGCGGCAATGGGCAAATTAATTTTGCATTTCTATTTGTTTTTTTTACTTTTGTCTTGTTATGCGGTTGATTAAACGCAATATGGCACAAATTGTCGCCTTGTGCGAAAAGCATAAGGTTTTGCAGTTGTATGTCTTCGGCTCGGTTCTTTCGGACCGCTTCAGCAAGGGGAGTGATGTTGATTTTACGGTCATCTTCGACAAGGAGGCTCTTCCCTTGTCCATTTACGGAGATAATTATTTCAGTTTCAAGTTTGCGCTTGAGGATCTGCTTAAGCGGGATGTCGATTTGGTTGAATACGAAGCCGTAAAAAACCCTTATTTCAAGGAAGAATTGGACGAGACAAAGCGACTTATCTATGGATCGGCATCTTAAGGCACACTTGTTTGATATCTCGACTGCCATCAATGAGGTGCAGTCGTTCTTTGATGTCGTTCCACGGCGTTTTGATGAATATTGTAGTAATTTGATGCTTCGCAGGGCCATCGAAAGAAATGTCGGTATCATAGGCGAAGCCGTCAACAAGATTCTCAAGAATCATCCGGACATTGAAATTACCAATGCCAGAGCCATTATTGCAACACGGAATCGTGTCATTCACGACTATGCGGCCGTTACGGATGATGTAATGTGGAAAATCGTCATCAACGACCTTCCCCAGTTGAAAGAAGAGGTCGATGACCTTTTGGCCAATTCTTCACGCTGAGCTATCTCGAGCAGGGCGGCGTCGCAGCCGCGCTTTGTCATTATCTACAATCAAATTATTCGATTTTAGGTAATTTATATTTGTATAATTCATGGGGCTTGTTTATCTTTGCGAAAAATAATCGTTATGAGCCCGCTGAATCCGTTTATTATTACAAGCGATTATGTGTCCGATAAGTATTTTTGTGACAGGAGATTTGAGACGGATGCATTGATTGCCAACATTCTCAATGGCAGAAATACGGTCTTGATTTCTCCCCGTCGTATGGGGAAGTCCGGTTTGGTTTCCCATGTCTTTGCACAGAAGGTAATCGCGTCGAGATTTCGTACATTCAGTATTGATTTGTATGCGGCGAATTCCCTTTCCGAGATGATTTTGTTTTTAGGCCGTACGATTACGGATAGTTTGAAATCAGCGGGTAAGAAGCGTTTGGAGCGTTTTTTCCAAATGGTGCAGTCCTTGAGGCCCGGCTTCAAACTCGATCATGTGACCGGACAGTTCCGTTTTGATTTGGCGTTGGGGGATATTGAACGCCCGAGGGATAGCCTGGAAGAGATTTTTTCTTATCTTGAATCGTCGGAAACGCCGTGCCTGGTTGCAGTGGATGAGTTTCAACAAATCGCAGACTTTCCCGAAGAAAATGTCCTTGAACTTCTCAGAACCTATGTGCAGAAGTGTAAGAATACCTATTTTATTTTCTCGGGAAGCAAGCGGCGTATGATGGATAAAATTTTCAACAATCCCTCGGAGCCGTTTTATATGAGCTGCGTTCCCTTGTATCTGGATGCGATTGACAAAGATCTTTATTATCCATTCGCCGCCAATCTTTTTGCCGAAGCCGGCAAATCCCTTGGGCGGGACTGTTTTGACAGAATTTATGACAAACTTGAAGGCCATACTTGGTATGTACAGCATATTTTGAATGAATTATATGGCCGGATGTCTTCCGGAGACGAGGCTACTGTAGCCAGCGTGGACGGCATCTTTGATTATGTCGTTTCTATCGGCAGCCGTGGTTTTGAAGAGCGGTTTAGCAATATCGCCCAAAGTCAGAAGGCACTGCTGATTGCGATTGCCCGTGAAGGAAAAGTGAGCGCCCCGACTTCGATGGATTTTGTCCGTCGCAATGCCTTGAAAAGCCCGAGTACTGTTCAGAGTGCACTCAAAATTCTCTATGAAAACGAAACGGTAACAAGAGAAAACAGTACGTACTCCATTACCAACAGGTTTTTTTCTTTCTGGATTCGCAGGGTATATGCCGGCGGTGGTATTTGACCTCGATCTTCTGTTTCTCTATCAAGGTCATTCGCCGAAGAGGGCAAGGGCCTGGTCGAGGGTGAGGGCGGCCTTCAGGGTGAAGTCTCCGCTGGCGGTGCGGCGGAGGCGGCTGATGAAGGCGCCGCTGCCGAGGGCTTCACCGAGGTCGCGTGCGAGGGCGCGGATGTAGGTGCCTTTGCTGCAACGGATGCGCAGGGTGGCGCGGGGACAGCCGTGCAGGTCTGTCGTGTCGGCGACATGGATGCGGGAGGAGGCGTCGCGAAGGGGATTTTTCTTCGCGGATGCGGGGATGGGCGTCGCGGTTGCGGCGGCTTCAGGGGCAGGCACGGCGTCGGCCGGGGCTCCGGCTGTGACAGGCTCGTAGGGCCCGAAGTCGAGCAAGTCCAGACGGCTGATGACGATGCAGGAGGAACGGATCAGGCTGTCGTCCACGGCTTCCCCTTTCCGCAGGGCTTTGCGGGCGAGTTCGTAGGCCCGGACGCCGTCGATGTTCTTGGCGCTGAACAGGGGAGCCACCTGCATCTGTTCGCCCTTGAAGCCCTCCAAAGCGGCGGCGACGCTTTCCGCCGTGATGCCGTCGGTCGCAAAGCGCTCGTCCGGCTCCTTTTCCAAATCATAGGAGGGCGTGGTGGCCCCGAAGACGATGTCGGTGAGGTATTCCTTGTCGTGCCGCTGGTATTCTTCCGCCTTTTTGGTGGCAGCACCGATGCAGACCAGCAGCACGCCGTCGGCGAGCGGGTCGAGGGTGCCGGCGTGTCCGACTTTGAGATTTTTCTTGCCGAAATGCCGGATAGCGGCGTATTTGACCTTGCGGATGACATCCGCAGAGGTCCATCTCCAGGGCTTGTCGATGACCAGGACGATGCCGTCGGGATAGTCGCCGATGTCCTTTGAAAAGGCCTTGCCCGGCGTTGCCACGAGGGGCTTTCCTCCGCCATCCGGCAAGGGACTTCCGGCGGCGGCCGGCCCGGCACAATCCGTCAATCCCGCCATCAGGCACCCAGCGTATTGCGGGCACGGTCCACCCGGCGGATAAATTCTTCGCGTCCGATCAGACAGGCGATGTCCGCGATGCCCAGCCCGCTCGAAGCGCCGACCAG
>CAMNQO010000012.1 GCA_946549475.1 uncultured Bacteroidales bacterium | reverse complement strand
CATCTCCCAGTTTGGACGGGTGGTGGACGACCAGCAAGGTGAGCGTGTCGCAGGCCTGTCCGCCGGTGGGGTCGTGGGGCGAACCGGCCTGTCCGTCGGTGGTGTCATGGGGCGGACTGGTCAGGCCGTTTGAAACAGAATCGCGGAGGTCATGTCCGGGTTGATGGCGAAGATTCAGCGGGAAACGGCAGCGGAGCATATCGCGGGTGCGGAAGTCCGGGATGGGGATAGCCTCGCTGCGGAGACCCTGCAAGGCGTTCTGGCGGAGACCGACCTGCGGGGCGGCGTCTCCATTGCCGTCCGGCGTGTCTTCGGAGAACTTGAAAGCAAAGCAATCTTTCCGGTACAGGAGGGCGACATCGATGCCTCGGGGGTCGGGGGAGTCGAAATGGACATAACGGTAACCCGCCTTGCGTAAGGGAGCGGAGTGGATGAGTCTCCGCAGCACGCCGGCATTTTCCACTTCGGCGAGCGCGACGATGTCCGGCAGCCGCCCCTCTTGCTCCCCGATCCACAACAGCGTTTTTCCAATCGCATTGCATTTGGCACGCAACCGCCCCGGCGTCCAGTGCTTTTCTCCTTCCGCTGTCCATTCCCCGCCTCCGTTGGTCCCGTCGCAGTCGAAAAGATTTTCCACATTCCAGAAGATGACGAGCAGGCTGTCGGGAGCAGGAAGCGGTGCGCCCCCTTGTGCCCGGGCAGGACAGAGGGGGAGGATGCACGGGACCAGCAGGAAAAGCATCCGGCGGAGGCTCTTTCGGGCCGGCAGGCCGCCGTCCGGTATGTCGTTGTTCGGCAACATTGTCAATCGATCATCCTTTCAAAAAAACTTGAACAAAGAAACACAAAGAATCGCCCGCTGTCAAGGTATTATTTTTACACGAGGTGAAAAATGTGTATCTTTGCAATTCAGGCGACGGAAGCCCCGGTACCGGAAGACCGCCGCGGAGTTTAGAAGCAGAGAATTATGTCACTTAAATGCGGAATCGTCGGACTGCCGAATGTCGGCAAATCCACCCTTTTCAACTGTATCAGTTCCGGGAAGGCGCAGAGCGCCAATTTTCCTTTTTGCACCATCGAGCCGAATGTCGGGTCCACCGTCGTACCGGACGAACGGCTGCAAGCCCTTGCGGATATCTGTCATCCCCAGCGGGTGATTCCGGCCACGGTCGAAATCGTGGACATTGCCGGTCTCGTCAAAGGGGCGAGCAAGGGAGAGGGGCTGGGCAATCAGTTTCTGGCCAATATCCGGGAGACGGATGCCATCTTGCATGTGCTCCGTTGTTTCGACGACCCCAATATCGTCCATGTGGACGGCAGCGTGGACCCGGTGCGTGACAAGGAAGTCATCGATACGGAGTTGCAACTGAAAGACCTGGAGACCGTCGAAAACAGGCTGGCCAAGTCGGTCAAGCAGGCGCAGGGCGGCGACAAGACTGCCCGGAAACTGGTGGAGGTGCTGGGCCGCTACAAAGAGGCGCTCGTGCAGGGAAAAAATGCCCGGAGTGTCGCGCTGGACAATGAAGAACAGGAGCAACTCGCCCGGGACCTGTTCCTGCTTACCAACAAACCGGTCCTCTATGTCTGCAATGTGGACGAGGCTTCCGCCAAGGACGGCAACGCCTATGTCGAGGCGGTCCGCAAGGCTGTGGAAGGGGAGGATGCCGGCATCCTGGTCATCGCCGCGCAGGTCGAATCGGATATCGCCGAACTGGAATCCTACGAAGAGCGCCGGATGTTCCTGGAGGATATCGGTCTCGAAAAATCCGGCGTGGAACGCCTCATCCAGAGCGCATACGCTTTGCTGGGCTTGCGTACTTTCTTTACTGCGGGGGCGGACGAATGTCGCGCCTGGACCATCCGTGTCGGGGACAAGGCGCCGAAAGCGGCGGGGGTCATCCACAGTGATTTTGAAAAAGGCTTCATCCGCGCCGAGGTCATCAAATACGCCGATTTCATCTCCCTCAAGTCGGAGCCGGCCTGCCGGGCTGCCGGCAAACTGGGGGTGGAAGGCAAGGACTATGTGGTGCAGGACGGCGATATCATGCATTTCCTCTTTAATGTATAGGCAGCCATGTCGATTGTCAAGCAGGCCCTTGCCCGTTGCAGCCGTTGCGGCCACGAACACGAAATCCCCGTCTATAAGAGCGTCAATACGGCGGAGGATTCCGGCATGGAGGCCCGTGTGCTGGACGGTTCTTTGTTTCTGTGGACCTGCCCCGACTGCGGCGCCAGGAATCTGGTCAGTTACGAATGTCTGTATCACGACCCCGAAAAACGCCGTATGCTCTGGCTTCTGCCCCACGGACGCATCCGTCCGTCGGAAATGGAATCCATTGCCCGGCATGCCGCGTCACTGGGGGGTTATACCCTGCGTCTTTGCTCCAATCTGGGCGAATTGATTGAAAAAATCCTGATTTTGAATGCGGGACTGGACGATGTCGTCATCGAAATCTGCAAATATGTCGTCAAGGGGGAGTGGGCGCAGCAAGGCTCCGGTCCCTCCGCGACGGACCCGGCGGTTGCCGATGCGGCTTCCGGAGAAGCCGGTCCGGCAGATGTTCCCTTGCATTTCCACCGTCTGGATGGCGACAACCTGATTTTTTCCTATCCTGCCGCCGGCCGGATGATGAGCCTGTCCCTGGGGCGGAATGTGTATGATGATGCGGCCGGTATCCTGGCCCGCAATCCCTCTCTTCAGCCGGAAGACGGTTTCCGGCGCATCGATGCGGCGTGGCTCGCTACCGTTATCGCTTAAACTATAGGACTTTATTTTTTTTGTTTTTAGCGGAAAATTCCCTATTTTTGACCGTTTTTCGTATTATGGGTCGCATTGTCTCGGAAACGCTCGGATGGGGGATTGTGCTGACGGCACTGTTCGCAGGTTCTTGTCGGGAAGCGTCGGCGCAAACGCCGTCGGCTTCGGAAAGCAGGAATAGCGTTGTCGATGGATTTACCGTGAAAACCAATGCCGTGGACTGGCTCTTCACCATTCCGAACCTGCAACTGGGTGTGGACCTGTCTTCTTCCCGATACAACCAGGATGTGTTGTTGCTGGGCGCAAAATTCCGCCCGCATATCTGGCACAATTATGCTCCCTATTGGGTGTTCAATGTTCTGGATATCCGTCCCGAATATCGCCACTATTATCGTCATACGCAATTGGAAAGCCATGTTGAAAAAGATACGCTGGGCCGTGACTCCATTGTCTGGGAAAAAGCCCCGCTGACCTCTACCAAGCGCAGGCATCCCAGGCCTTGGCAGGCGTGGTATATCGGTGCGTATGCCGATTATGCCAGTTACAGTCTGAAGTTCGGTGAATATGGACGGCAAGGTTGGGCGGCGGGCGCCGGCGTGACCATCGGTTTTGAGATTCCTTTGTACGAATATAAGACCGGAGCGATTGATTTGGACCTGGGCGTGTCCGCCGGACTGGTCGCTACCGCCAACAAGGCTTTCAAAAACGGCGACGACATCTACCGCTATGTGCCGGTTACGGCGGCGGACAAGGCCAAGGATACCCCTTTCCTCCTGATTCCCATGCTGACGGAAGTCCGGGCTGTTTTTTCCTGGCGTCAAAAATCCGTCGGCCGCAAATACCTGGAGCCCGACCCGGTCATCGCCTATTACGAGCAGGCCCGGAAGAAAATCACGGATGACATGCAGTCTTCCACGCGTCAGGAGTTCAACTCCATCAACATGGCGACTGCACGGGATTCGCTGAAATATCAGTCAGACGAGGCGCTGTATAAAGAAGATTACCAGAAATATCTGTTGGCGACCGTCGGAGATGATGAGCAGTTCATCAAGGAAAATGAGAAGATTACTTCTTCGATGAAAATCCGTCTGAGCCGTTATCTCCAGTCGCAGAAGATGAAGAATCTCCGTCAGTTCGACCGGGAGGTGACCCGGGAGCGGTTTCTGCGCGAAGAAGCGCGCCGCAAGGCCCGTCGTGATTCGGTGGCGGCGGTGGAGCAGGCGCGGCGCGATTCGATTGCGGCCGTCCGGCAGGCGCACAGGGATTCGGTAGAAGCCATCCGGCAGGTCCATCGGGATTCGATCCGGCTGGAACAACTCCTGCACCGGCTGGAACGGATTGAAATTCCGGAGGACCCGGAGCCTGTACCCGAGCCCATTCCGGAACTGGCACCCGATCCCGTGCCCGTACCGTTGCCCGTTCCCGCCTCTGAGCCGGAACCCGCACCCGAGCCCGTCCCGGAGCCAACCCCTGAAACCGATCCGGAACCGGAACCTGCACCCACGCCAACCCCGGAACCCGCACCCGAGCCCGTACCGTTGCCCGTTCCCGCCCCTGAGCCGGAACCCGCCCCTGAACCTCTCCCTGAACCTGTCCCTGAAACCGAGCCGGAACCCACGCCAACCCCGGAGCCCGCACCCGAGCCCGTCCCGGAGCCAACCCCTGAAACCGATCCGGAACCGGAACCTGCACCCACGCCAACCCCGGAGCCCGCACCCGAACCCGAAAAGGAGTCTGTACAATGAAAGGAGTGGCGTTCATAGGAAAATGTGTCTTCCTGGCCCTTGCGGTGTCCGGCTGTGTGCGTGTGGACATCTCGGAAGATCCCTACCCGACGGCCCGCTATGCCGGCGTCATCGACTGGGGACTTCCCGACGGCGTACAGGCTACGGCCGACGACACCACCGCCCTCCTCTATCTGGCCCTGGCCCGGACGACGCAGACCGTACACGATACCTGTCATCTTTATCTGCCCAAACGCGATACGCATACGGTCGCCAAAGGGAATTATCACGCCATCGCTTTCGGCGGCTCCCTGAATACCTTTTACCGGGTTGACAATTACGACCTTTTTGCCGTCAATCCGACGGGCGTGGGACTGGCGGACATCTCCCTGCTCCTGCCGGTCGCAGGGGAAGAATCCCCGGCTGCCGTTCCGGCCGACCCGGAGGCACAGTGTCTGGAATACCTGCGGCAAAGCGCGCCTTTTCCTCTCGTGCAGCAGGCGCAGCCGGTCTGGATCGCCTCCGATCACCGTACGCTGGAAGGGGGAGAAACGGTCAACAGCCTTCGCTTCAAGATGCAGAAGATGATCCAGGAACTGACCCTGCGTATCCGCATCGACTACGACGAGAGTGAGGTGACGCTCGAAGGCTTGGCCCTGTCCCTGAACGGCGTACCCCGCCGGTTAAACCTGTTGAACGGAAGCGTCCATCAGGGCGAGACGGTGAGTTCGTCTTCGGACCGGAGCGACATCGGGACGGTCTTGTCAAGCGTCAGTCCCGTCTGGACCGGAGGGAAGGTGCATTTCTATGAATGCAGACTGCGCACGCTCGGACTCTTTTCGCCGGCCAGCGAGGCGGAGACGGGCGGATGGGGCGTCGTGGAAATCGCCGTCAAAATCAGCGGAAAAAATGTCAAGAGCCGTAAAATCAATCTCTACCGTCTGCTCCGGGAGCATCCCGTGATGGCGGAACTGGGTGCGGCAGGAGACTATCGCATCGCCGTTACCTCCGCCCTGCTGGATATTTCTCAGTATGCCGTCCTGTCGGTCAGTCCCTCTTCGGATCTGGAAGATGAAACGGCGCTGGAAGTGTGGATAGAGGAGGGAGACGACCATCATTTGCCTTTGACCCCCGAAGATGAATAGACTCCGGCTCATATCATTCCGCCGCGCTTTTGTCGCCGGGGCCGTGCTTGTGCAGGTCCTCTCCTGCCATCCGTATCAGGGGTATGAAGGTTCGCACTATGACCTGACCATTCCCCAGCCCGTGCATGTGTTCGTGGGCAATCCGAGCGCCGGTGTGGAGGTGCGTTCGGGCATGGGTACGGTGGACCGTCTGGCGCAGTTGGAAGACAAGACCATCCGCGTCTTTGCCGTCAACACCCGGGACGGCATCCGTTACGACAAGGAAGGAGGTACGGCCCTCGCCCCTGATTTCCTCCTCAACGGAGCCGTCGGCAGACTGTCCGACAGCCGGGTGGACTGGGAGGGTGCCATGCAGTACTATTATCCCAACAACGGCGAATACTATCACTCTTACGATTTTACCGCATGTTTCCTGGATGACCTCTATCCCTTGAGCGTGCAGCGGACGGCGGACGCAGTGCGTTACGAGTTGCGCATCGACGGCTGGCAGGATCTGATGACCAGCCGCGCACAGGCTCCCGACGGCTATAATTTCAGTTATCTTTCCGCCCGTACCGATGTCAATCCCACTTTCAAGATGCAGCACCAGATGGTCAAATTGCGTTTTGAACTCAAACCCGGCGTTACGGCCGGTGCGACGAAGCGGCTCAGAATCTCGGATTTTGAGTTGGACACGCCCATCAGGGGGTATCTGACGGTCGCGTCCCGCCAAGGGGAACTTGCCGCCGATTTCTCCCAGAACGAGGCGCAGGCGTTGCGCTTGATAACCGGCAAGGAGAACGGTAGTTTCCAGTATTTCGATGCGGTAGAGATGGAGACCATCACCGCCCCGGATCAGATGTCGGACGACAAGATCGTCCCGATGGGCGGCGTCGGCGCCTATCTGCTGGTCCCGCCGGCCGACAGTTATCAGTGCCAGTTTTTTGTCAATGACCTGTCCAGTTCCCTGGTCTCTACGGACAAGGTCAAGTCCACCCTCGCCTTTCCCTCGGGGGCGGCTTTTGTCAGGGGCAATGCGTATGTGGTGACCTTTGAGGTCTTCGGCCGCAATCAGGTGAGCGTCAACATAGAGATGGAGGACTGGGTCCGCTTCAATGACGGGCAGGCGCTCGAATTTGATAACGAAAAAATGTAGGAATGAACGGAAAGTCCCTCATATTGGCCGCCTTGCTGACCGCCTTTGCCGCTTGTGACCGGCAGGCACCGGACGCTCCGGCGCTTGCCGACTTGCCCGAGCCCGTCCTTTTCCGGACGGAGATGGACATCCGGCCGGAAGAACGGGAAAATCCCAAATCCGCCCTCAATGCGTGGGACGGGGAGCAACTGATGATATTCGGCATCCATCGCAGGAACGGCAGCCTGGACCTGAGCGAGAGCGGGCGTTATATCGACGGAGTCATGGGGACGGCCCCGAGCGGTGCTTCCGGCTTCGTGTCTCTGCTCAACCCGGCGACGGGCAATCCTTTCTACTATCCCTCCCAGGGGACGCTTGATTTTTTCGCTTGCCACCTGGCCGATGCGCAGGTTTATGGAAAAAATGTAAATTTGCAGACTATGACCCTGGCTTTCAATATTACAGTGGACGGAACGCAAGACATCATGACCGCCGGTACGGACCGGGATGCGGATTGCCGCAAGGCGGGTGCGTATGTCATCTCTCCGGACAATGCCTACAGTTCGCAGGCCGCCCGGAAAAATGTGTACCCGACCTTGCACTTTTCCCATGTCCTGTCCCGTCTGTCTTTGTCCGCCAAGGCGATGACGGCGGGCCTGACCGTGACGGACATGCGGGTGACGGGCCGCAATACCGCCCGCTTGGTCCCCGTCCGCCCCGATCTCTCCCGTCCCTCTTTGGAAATGCTGCCGGACAGCAATCCCGGCACCTTGAAGGTGGAAGGCTCATTCCCGCTTTCCCTGTCCACGGAGACGGCCCGGCCCTTGGGTGAGACGATGCTGGTGCCCGGCGATGCCCGCTGCGTCGTTTTCGTCTCGCTCCGGCAGGCCGACCGGGAAGGCACCACCGATGTGACGGTGGATTTGGAAAAGATACAAAGCGGACTGACTTTCCAGCCGGGTGTGTGGTACAATATCGTCCTGTCCATTTACGGCCTGGAGCAGGTCGGGGTGGATGTGACGATGAATCCCTGGGTCTCCGGTTATGGCGGATTTGATTTGAATACAGTTCCGGAAGAATAATATCAATCTTATTTATATGCAAAAATCTGTTCGATGTTTACTTGTAGCGGTGCTCGTCCTGCTGTCTGGATTCAGTTGCCGGAAAAACGACGGTGTTCCCCCTGTGGATGACAGCGTACGCATGCCGGTCCTGTTCGGGTCCAATCTCCTGTCGAATGTCTCCACCCGGGGAGCGGGGGCTCTGCCGGAGTGGAACGGGAGGCAAAGCCTGTATATCTACGGGCTGCGCCGGGTGGACGGCAAGTATGTCATCCCCGCCGGTACGGACCCGTATGCGGAGGATGATGAAAACGCCTATCTGATCCGCAATGTGCGGGCGATGTCTCCGTCTTCCGGTGCGACGGGCTCCATCCATGTCTATCGTACCGGTACGGAGTATTTTTACTACCGGGAGTCCACCTATTATGACTTTTACGGCTATTATGCCGACGATGCGGCCGGGGCGGCTCCCGCTCCGACGGAGACAGCCGGCACCATTACGCTGGATGTGACGGTTGACGGCTCACAGGATGTGATGCTGGCCCATACCGACCGGGCGGCGGATGCTGCGGCTGCCACTTCGACGGTGGATGTGGAAAGGGTGTACGGCGCCTATGCCGCCCGTCGGAATGTCAAGCCCAATTTGATTTTTGACCACATGCTGTCGCGTTTCAATTTCCGTCTCAAGGCCGGCAATGCCGCGACGGCCGCCAATGTGACCGTCGAGTCTTTGAAAGTGTATTCCAAATCCCGGGGGACTCTGACGATTGCCAGCAATGTGGAAACGAGTCCGCGCGGCATCGTTCCCGATGCTGCGCAGGAGCCGGTGGCGATGACCCTCACGGGCGGTTCCGGTGCGATTACGCAGGCGGGCGACAATTTTGGCAATCCGCTGATGGTGATGCCGGGCGCGGAGACTTATGAGGTGGAACTGGTCATCACGCAAGGCGACTATACCGTCAATGACGGCAAAGTCACGCAAAAGATGGTCATCGATTTTTCCAAAATCAAGCCTTCCGTTCCGGGCGGAACGACGGATACCCGGGCGGTCAGCGGACATCAATATGATGTGACGATTATCGTCTATGGGCTGGAAAAGGTGGAGATAGATGTGACGATGTCTTCCTGGGACGGAGACCACGGCTCGTTCGAAATCGATCCGGATGAACTATAAAAAATTATATAATATCAACTAAAAACAAATTGTATGAAGAAGTCAATTCTTTTCGCAGTTGCCGCCGTCATACTGACGGCCGCGTGCAGCAAACAAGCGAACATCGCCTCTTCGGCTGAAGAAAGCGGTTTTGAGATGGAGACTCCCGTTCCCGTCAGTTTTGCCTCCAATATCGGTGGCGTGGCAACCCGCTCCCAGGGTGCCCTCGATGCGTGGAACGGAAGCGAAGATCTGTATTTTTTCGGCCTCGAACGCCTCAAGGATGCGTCGGGAGCGGACAGCCTGGATCTGGTCCGGCCGTTCATCGACAATGTGTCCCAGAAGGCCCCGGCCGTTGCCGCCGGGACGCAAGGCACCATCACCCTCTACAACCCCGCCGTGGGCGACGGCCAGACCGAGCCTTACTACTATGGCTCCGGCAATTATGAGTTTTTCGGCTACTATCTGGACGATGCCGGCAGCCTGGATGCCGACGATGTGCCGGTCATCGACAAACAGGAGGATGCTTACTTCACGCACATTGCCATCGACGGGACCCAGGATGTGCTGGTCGGTTATGCCGACCGCGACTCGGTGGTGAATCACAAAATCGAGACCTGGCCCGCCATTTCCAAGGACCGCCTTTTCAGCGCCTATGCCATCCGGAAATGGGCCGCCAGGCCGGAAATGCTCTTCAAGCACAAACTCTCCCGTTTCGACTTTTACATCCGTAGCGGCGGGGCGGATGCCGTCGGTAAGGTCAAGGTGGCCGGTATCGCGGTCGAATCCGACACCGAGGCCGATGTCATCGTTGCCGGAAGCCGCATTTACGAGGGACTGCAGAATGTCGCCAGTCCTGCTGCGCTCGTTTTGAAAATCAAGGATGCCGACAATCAACTGGTCCCGCTGGATGAGACGAATGCCATCCCGGCTCCCGATTTTGACGCCGACGAGCCGATAAGCGTCCAAATTCCGGGCAGCCTGATCGTGATGCCCGGACAGCAGAAGTATAACATGCAATTGACCTTGACCCAGGACAACGCCTCCGTGCCCAGTGGTCAGCCCCAGCCGATGGTCATTGACTTCAGCAAGATTATCAACGGCAACGGCAACACATTTGCCGAAGCGGGGTATATATACAAAATCACCCTCGTCGTCTATGAATACCGTAAAGTGGAGATCCTGGTTTCCCTCGATGAGTGGAAAGAGGGAGGCGAAATCATCATGGATCCCGATGCCGAATAATAACAACAAATCATTTTTATAACCCCATGAAAAAGTATTTTTTCTTTGCAGCCGCCGCGCTGGCAGCGCTGGCTTCCTGCAGCAAGTCTCCCGTAGCGGAGACCACCGATCCCGATGAGATTTTCACCGGTTCTGAAAAGTATCCCATCACTTTCTCCTCCAATCTCACTTCGACCCGGGTTTCCGTCAAAGGCGGGGGCTCCGTCGATGTCTGGAATGCTGCG
Organism: uncultured Bacteroidales bacterium; assembly: GCA_946549475.1. Classification (GTDB taxonomy): domain Bacteria; phylum Bacteroidota; class Bacteroidia; order Bacteroidales; family UBA932; genus Cryptobacteroides. Next base: position 7,386 of record CAMNQO010000012.1, on the reverse strand, counting down.
CAGACGCTCTATGTCTATGGCATCAAACGCGATGCGGACGGAGCCTTGGACCTGACGGACGGCATCCAGATCGACAACATTGCGGCCGCCGCACCCGACGGCGTGACACGGGGTGCCATCGAGGTCTATGACCCGGCGCTCTCCACCGAAGAGGAAAAGGTGCCTTTCTACTACGACAACAACGGCCGCTATGATTTCTTCGGCTATTATGCGGACGATGCTTTTGTTGAAGGCAGCGAAACCCCCGGACTCGATGTGGATGCAGGTACCATCAGCCTGCCCGTGCAGATTGACGGTACCCAGGATGTGATGCTGGCCTATGCCGACCGCACGGCCGCCGTCGAAGGGACCACGATTGATCCGGCCCGCCTCTACAGTGCCTACGGCGTCCGCAAGGGCATCGTCCCCAACCTCAAGTTTGAGCACCAACTGTCCCGCTTCATCTTCAAGGTGAAAAAAGGTACGGTCAAAGTCGAAGGTGAAGAGGGTCCGCAAGTCCAGCCGGGCGATCTGTATATCAATTCCCTTTCCGTCGATTCCTATGTTGACGGGGTGCTGACCATCGTCGGCGACAACCGGGGGCTTGCCATCGCGGAAGAATCGGACTCGGTCTTTCTGGCGCTGACCAACCGTGGCGAGGCCATTCCGCAGACGCTGGTGGAGGGCGAAGCGAAGACGCTCGGTGAAAGCGTGATGGTGATGCCCGGCCGTAAGACCTACAACATCAAGTTCGTCCTCGAAAATGCGCAGAGAATCCGTCAGGAGACCGACAATATGTCTTTCCCTATCTTGAACTCCGAGAAAGAAAATGTAGCGGCCGAGGCCGGCAAGAGTTATGTCATCACCCTGACGGTCTATAATCTGGAGGAAATTGAAATCAATGTCGATCTGACTCCTTGGGATGAAGATACCGAGCCTATCAATATCGGCGAAGACGAAGACTAATCTCCATGATGATGAGAGGAAGTTTGAAATATGCAGTCCCTTTCTTGTGCATTCTCCTGACGGGCTGTGCCAAAGCGCCCCTGCAAGCGTGGGTGGATGATTTCGCCGACGCCCCCTGGGCGGCCGACCCGAGCCTGAAAGTGCCCGTCCTCTTCAATACGGGCGGCGCATCTTTCGGAACGAAAGCGGCCCTGGAAAGCATGGAAGGCGTGCAGTTCGGCATCCTGGCCCTGGACCTGGGAGAAACCGCACAAGAAGGCTGGACTGACAACGATGACTGGCAGATATTGCTGGATGGAAAGGCGGCTTATGCCCGGGACGGGCAAGCCTCGTTCATCGAGCGCGTCGCAGACCAGGTCGTCCCGGTCAGTTATTATTATCCGCTGGAGACTTTTGCGGACAATGACGACAGCGTGGAAGACCGCCGTTATACCTTCTTCGGCTACCGTACCAGCGATGTGCCGCTGGAAGATGACGCAACAGTCTTCGACCTGGACTTTGACGGAGCGCACTTTACCAAGACGGTACAGATCGACACGACGGATATCATCTGGGCTTCGGCATCCTGCGACACCCTCCGCAAGGAGGATGGCAGTGCCTGGGCCTTGGGCTACAATTCCGATTTTTCCCGGACCGCCCGCAAATGGTATCCCGCTATGTGGCGGTCGTACATGCCGACCTTGCACTTCCGGCACCTGACGGCTGCCCTGCATTTCGTCATTTATGCGGCCGACGCCGAGGCTGAGGCTTCTTTTACAGGAGCATCAGGCGAGGCACTGGTGACGGTCTCCGGCCTCCAGGTGTCTTCCCTGCCCACCCGGGCGACGCTGGATGTTGTCGGCGGCGTGCTTACGGCCGATGAGGAGTCCCTCGGGACCTTGACGCCCGGGGATGTCCATGTGATGCCGCTGGCTGCGGGTGCGGAGTTCGGAAACGGCCTGTTCGTCGTGCCGACTACGGATGATATCTTTGTCAGTTTTACGCTCAATACCCCTGTCGGGACCTACACGCCGGCGCAGCCGTACAAGGTCTCGGTCCCGGGCGGTCTCATCGCCGGAAAGTCCTATACTTTCCGCATCGTGGTGCAGTCGCTGGAGTCCGTCATCATCAATGTCGAACTCCAGCCCTGGGAGCCTGCGGAGAATCTCAGCGAAGAAGACTCGCTGATTGCCAATCTCGGTTGACGATGGCCTCTTTCGCACGCAGACGGATCCCCGTCTTACTGTTTGCGATTCTGCTGTGTCTGCTGCCTTCGCGTAAGGCAGCGGCGCAGCAGGTCGCCGTGCGTGCGAACGCCCTTTCCTGGGCCCTGCTTACGCCGGACCTGGGACTGGACATCATCACCGGCGAGCATACCAGTCTGGTCTTTTCCGTCTTGGGACATTACAAGCCCTATGGGCTCGATTCCAAGATGGCTGCCCTGCAAGGGGAGTTCCGCTATTGGTTCAACGGCCGTCCGCTGACGCGCGAGTATATCGGCGCCACGCTCTTCGGCGCTACCTACGACATGCGCTTTTCTTCGCGGGTCTATGCCGGCAATGCCGTCGGCCTGGGCTTTGTCGGCGGGTATTCCTTTATCCTGGGTGAGCGCTGGAGCCTGGATCTGACGGCCGGGACGGGACTGGTGGCATTCCATCAGAAGTACTATCGCACCGGAGACCGTTACGAGGACTATTTTGCCGATGCGGTCTCTACGCCCAATACCTGGGGCTTCAAGTTTTTCCCCGTCCGGCTGGCCGTTTCCTTTGTCTATATCATCAAATGATGCGTACCGGGAAAGCCATATCGGCAGCGTTGCTGCGAGCGGGTCTCCTGCTGGTCCTCTGGAGCGGCGGAGCCGGGGGACTGGGTGCGCAGGATTTCATCACGGTGACGGGGACCGTTACCAACAAAAAGGACGGCAAGGTCATCGGCGAACCGATGATGCGCGTGTATGGCTACCATTCGTATGAATTGGCCCGGGAGGCGCTGAAACGCTGGGAGAAATACATCGAAAGCGCAAAAAAAGACGAGACTTTCGACCCCGGCTATTGCGTGACAGCCTATGTGGATGTGACGACCGGCCAATATGACGCGATGAGCCTTCCCGCAGACGGAGCCCTGCTCTTCTGCTATCCCAGTGCGGATGTGAGCGCCCAGATCAAGCGCGTCCAGGGCAAGACGACCATCGACCATTCTTTCGACCTTTCCATCTTGCTGGAGGCGACTTATGTATCGGTCAAGACCCGCAGGCCGGTGCCCAAGAAGCCGACCGTCGTGGGGAACACGCTCAATTGCGGTCTGGTCTATCCGTTCAAGCAGCCCCGCCTGGGCAAAACGACCGCCCGTTTCGCCGTCCAGACTTATGTGCTGGATCTCAATCCGCAACGCGAGAAGGACACGCTCGAGTACCACTATCCCATCATCCTGGACGGAGAAGAGTATCATCTGACCCAGTTGCGCCGCAAGGGATTTGACCTTTCCCGCGACCCGCTCATGGTCTTTGCCGACTCTACCCGTTCCCTGCGTCTCTCCCAAGGGCAGGGCGGCTTTCTGACAGATACCACTTCCGTCGTGTCATGGGATGATGCGTTCACCATGGATGCACCCGACCAGCGCGTGCTGATTGATTGCAGCCTGTGGTTTGAAGACTACAACAAAGTCTATTACCGGGATACGGTCCGCCTGGCCGACTCGCGCCGTGTGAGCCGGCCGATGCGTTTCCTGGACTACGATGTCCGTACATTCTCCCTGGATCCCCATGCCCCGCAGTATCATCGTACGCCCACCAAACAGCGGATGGACGAGGCGCAGAACCTGGCCCTCGAGTTCCAGGTCGGATCGGCCCGGCTGGACATGCACGATTCGGCCAGCGTCGCCCAATTGGATTCTTTGCTTGAGACCTTCCGTACCATTCATACGACCGAGGGGCAGACCTTGCACGAATATACGGTGTATGGGACGGCGTCGCCCGAAGGGCCTTACCAAAAGAACCTCCAACTGGCCCGTCAGCGTATGGATTATATCCTCTCCCGCCTGCATGCGGCCATTCCGGGCAGCAAGGCCCGCGGGTACTTCTCCGCGAGCGTGGCTACCTGGGATGACATGGCGGATGTGCTGGACAGTCTCCAATACTCCATCGAGGCCGCTTCCATCCGGAAGATTACCCGCCGCTATCCGGGCAATCCGGATGCGCAGGGGGCCAGGATCGTCCGGTTGCCCACTTACAAGACCGTCATCAAACCCAACCTGGGCCGTTTGCGTTCCGTCAAGGTCGCTTATAAGTATGATCTTTTCCGGGAACTGACGCCGGACGAAATCCTGGGTAAATACCGCTACGACCCCGACTTTCACAGCGGGAAGAGAGAATTTGCCATCTATGAATTCTGGACGCTGTTCGACTTGATCGCCCAGGGGCGCATACCCGAGGTGCAGGACCAGGAAGCCATTTACCGGCGGGCGGTCAGGCGGGCCCGCAATGCCGACCGGAACTGGCAGTTGCCCGACAACCTGCTTGCGCAGTTCCTGATCGCCCAAGGACGGCCGGACACGACCTTGCTCGCCCGGCACATCGATGAGAATTATTATCTCCGCCGTCCGGACGGTACCGTACTCTGGTGCGACCGCAAGTTTGACAACTACTACATCAATCCCTCTCCCATCGTCGCCAACCAGGTCGTGATGATGCTCAAGGCCGGTTATTATGAACGGGCGGCGGAACTGGTCGTGATGCTGCCCCGGGAGCAGGACGAAGACTACAACCGCCTGTACTACATCACCCGTTGCCTGGCCGGTTTCTGGCAGGACGACAAGGAGGAGTCGGAAGAGATATACCGGGTCATCAGTGCGACTTCCAAACGCAATGCCTGTGTGATGGACCTGGCCCTGGGACGCTTTTCCAGCGTTGAGGCGGACCTGGACGAAATGCCCCCCGAAGATCCGCTCACGGACTATCTGCGGGCGCAGTACATCTGTCAGAAATATTACCAGAAAAACTACCAGTCCTGGATGACCATTCCCTCCGAGGCCGACCAGCAGGAGGCGCTTTCCGTGCTGACTCGCTGTTTCCGCAAGGATGCCCGGTATGTGGAGATTGCGCAGACCGACTTTGATATTTTCGAAGACCTGATGAAAGCGGCCATCGACAAATCCAAGGAGCCGGAGCAGGAAGAAATCATCGTCCCGCCGGGTCTGACTTACGATGAGTCGGTCGATCTCTATTACGATGAGCGATACCGGGCTTACGAATACAAGGACGGCCAATTCATCGGACTGGAAACAGGTGAGGTCTATTCTCCGAAAAAATGAGCAGGCATCCGGTCATATCTTGTTTGCTGGCGTGGCTGCTGCCGCTTTGGGCGGGAGCACAAGTCCCTGTCGCCCCGGACAGTCTCATGCGGACGGACTCGCCGGAGCGGATGGATGTGCAGGTGTTGGAAGACGCGCAGATATCGGCGGACTCTTTGGCGGCGGCGGACAGTGCCCTGGCCCGCAAAAAGCGTCCGGGCAGCATCGATATCACTCCCTATGCGATGCAGCGCCGATGGCGGCCTGCCGACCAGAAGGCCTCCACCGGGCTGAACGGGTTTTTCAATGATTCCTGGTTTTATGCGTATGGCACTTACCTGATGCAGTTTGTCAGCCAGTACGGTCCCGGCCCCGGCGGACAGATCGGCTTTGGCAAATGGTTTGCCGACCGGGAGGGCCTGCGACGCTATCATGGGCTGCGTCTGGGTGTCGGCGCGGGCTGGTCGTATGACAATTATGACGCCTCCCGCATCGGTGCCATCGAGGCCCGGGCTTCTTACCTGTTTGACCTGAGTGCGTACGCATCCGGGTATGATCCCCGCCGGCTCTTTTCTTTTGTCCCCCTGGCGGGCATCGGTGTCTCGTTCGTGGACGGGACTGCCCGGAAATATGAAAATGCCGCGTTTACCGCGCATCTGGGGCTGCAATGGGTCGTACACAGTTTCCCCGGCGTGGATATCGTACTCGAACCTCTGTTTGAATTGCATGCGGACTCCCGCGGGCTGCCCCGCCAGAATGTTTGGAAAAAGTTCATTCCGGCTTTCCGGGGCAATGTGGGCGTCCATGTCCAGGTGGACCGCGCTTACTGGAACCGTCTGGACGATCCGGGAAAAGACTGGCGGGTCAGTCTGGCGGCCGGTCCCGTCTTGCAGGCGGCTTCCAACATCCGTTCCGCCAAGGATATTCCCGGTCTCATCGGTTACAGCCTGGCCCTGGGTTTCGGCCGCAGTTACAACGATTGGTTTGACTGGCGTTTCCAGTTGGGGCAGACCACGGATTATTGGTTTGAAAACCGGCAGGATGTCTGGTCCCGGGACTTGCGGAGCGCCGCTATGCTGTATCTGCGCCTGGATGCGATGTTTGACATACCGGCCATGTTTCGCTCCGACTGGCCCGACTGGCGCCGTTTCCGCTTCTTTGTCATGGGCGGGCCTGAGTTGGGTCTCCTGCACAAGGAGGGAGTCGCCAATCTGGAACTTTTCCCCTATCTGGGCTTGTCGGGCGGCGTCCAGTTCCGCTGGGAGCCGCTGCGCAATATCGCTTTTTTTGCCGAGCCGCGTGTGAGCGCCATCCCCTATACGGCCCGGTCCAACTCGCTGCAAGTCGCTTATCTCAATTATTCCGACCTCGTGGCCGCCGTCTATGTCGGTGCGGAATATCGCCTGCCTGCCGCAGGCAGACGGGGAGGGGCTGCTTCCGGTGCGGGACAGACTTCCGGCTTCGGCCAAGAAAATACCTTGCGGGAAGACCGTCCTTGGAGTCTGTCTGTTTTCGGAGGACCGCAGGTCATCCCTTCCTCCTTGTTGCGGCGGGATTTCAAAAGAGCCCTGGGCTCATCCTGGGCCTTGGGCGTGTCCCGGCCGCTTGCGGGCGGGTTTTCCTGGCGTGCCCAGTTGGGTGTTTCGTTCAGTGCTTTCCCCTATGAGGGCTCTGTCGTAGCCTTCCGCAGTTATTGCGCCCGCCTGGAAGCGATGTACGATTTCCTGTCGCTGGCCCGGATGGATCCGGCGCGTCAGATTTTCAGTTTCTCTTTGTTCGCCGGGCCGGAAATGGGTTTCCGCAGCAAAGATACCGACCTCTTCAGTTATTGCGGCGTCGCTGCGGGCGCACAGGCCAAACTGCGTGTCTTCAAATGGATGTCCATCTATCTGGAAGGCCGTGCTTCCGTCATTCCCGACGCCATTCCCCTCGCCGCCGGACTCGGGCTCGAATTTCATCTGGGGAGGTAATTCGCGGCGGGACGGGACGCTTCACGCGCTTTATAGCATCCGGGTGAGGCGGATGAAGTCTTCGACTCCGAGGCGCTCGGGACGGAGGTCGAAAACGGGGTCTGAAGTGTCGGCGCCTTCGGGAAGGAGGGGCTTGAGGGAGTTGCGGAGCGTCTTGCGGCGCTGGCCGAAAGCGGTCTTGACGACTTTCTTGAACAGGGCTTCG